>CADBSQ010000112.1 GCA_902797415.1 uncultured Erysipelotrichaceae bacterium
ACACCAAAAACTATTCCACCAATTACTAAAAGAATAAATACAAAAAATATAAACTTACTTTTTTTCATGTGTAGATCACATCCCACTTATTATACTCTTCACAATTATACCATATTTTACCTTTTCAAACAAGATGAATATTATCTGTGTATTCCATATGCGTGGGTAAAAAAAAGAAAGTTTATTCAACTTTCCATTTACCAAAAGGAAATAAAACAAAGTCAGTAGTGCCTCTTATTTTTTCCTTATTTACACAACCAAACATTCTTGAATCAAGAGAATTTTCACGATTATCGCCCATAATAAAATATTCGTTTTGACCACAATAATCCCTAAAATTTTCGGTTTTACCATTACCATATTTATTCTTAATTAGTTTATCATTTATATATAATTTACCATTCTTATACTCAACCTTTTCTCCTGGTAAAGCAATTACTCTTTTAATTAGTTTTTCATTATTTGCATCAGCAACAACTATATCAAAACGTTTTATATGATTTCTAGAATACTTTTTCAGAATCATATAATCACCATTTTTAAGGGTATTATTCATAGAATCCCCATTAACTCTAATTGGCGTTACAACATATGATCTAATTAAAACTATTGCTAAAATGATTAAAACATATGATAGTATTTCTTTTTTATTCAAATTAATCACGCTTTCTAAAGTGCATTATAACACCAAGTATCCTTTTTATCAATAATTCTGTTATGGTTCTATTTCTAGTGTTGATTTTATATAAATTGGACAAGTTAATGAATTTAATGAATCACTATATTTAACATTTAAATTAAGTGGACAATTTTTTTCACAGTACTCACAGCTGTTTTCTTTTTCACTAAATGTTCCTTTTTTGTTAATAATTACACATCTTACATCATCATCAATTACATAATTTAAGCTGTGTACTTCTTCTCCAGTATATAATCCATTAATAAATACTTCTACATTTTTAGTAGTGAAATCTGCATGTTTTAAAAACAACTCTGATAACAAGCTATACTTTTTAACATAATAAGTCTTTTTTACAGAAACGCTATCTCCCAGTATAGAAAAGTATACTTCAACTATTGGAGTTCTTCTTTTTAAAATGTGATATATCTTATTAATTAAGTCCATACTAACTATAGTTACATTATTTTCATCAAGTTCCTTTTTTATAATTTTATCAGAATAAACAGGGTAACTTTTTCTAATAGTTTTAACTCTAATATTGTGATAATATCGTGCTTCTCTAGTACATTTTTTTAATAAGTCTTCTTCGTTTGATTTAACTAATACATAAGCTTGTTTAAACTTTAACATGGATATAATCTTACTTATTGTTATGTACAATTTTTCTATTTTATCTTCAATAACGTATTTATTTATATCTATATTTTGTTCTAGATCTATTGTGTTTACTACAAGTATATTGTTTGTTTTTATTTTATTTAAATCAATTCCAAATTTTAAAAGTAAATCATAGGCTTCTTCAGTGTTATAGTTTTTAATATTTTTAACTGCGCTAACTCTTTTTCGAACGCTTTCGGTGAAATCATTTTCAATTACTAAACTAGGATATACTCCGTTTTTATAATACATATTCTTAATCCCTAGTACTCTTCCACTTATACTTGAGTAGATATCTTTATCCCCTTCTATGATTTTATCAAATTTATATACATAGGAATTATCTTTAACAAGTATTTCCTTTATATTTTTACTTTTTACGGGGATAAAAACATATTTAGGATTCAAAAATGTACATATTTTTTTATCATCACCTATTATCATATGATTCACCATTATAATTATAAACTAAAATATACTTTTTTGCAAAAAAAATGACTAAATGTTAATTTAAAAATGAAGTGCAAACATTATTTTCTTAGCTGACAGATGGTTTGGTAATCTTTTTTCTTTAATGGATTACATTGACTTTTTAGGTGATACTTTCGTTATGCGATGTAAAAGTAATATGCTTGTTTATTCTAAATCCAAAGATCATAAAGAGCCTTGGCTTTTAATTACTAATGGTGACCCTAGAAAAGCAAAAGCTTTTTATAGATATAGATTTGGTTCTATTGAGTTTCTTTTTAAATCTCAAAAGTCTAACGGTTTTTATTTAGAAAAAACTGGGGTTAGGTCTTTACATGCTTTTGATAATTTATA
>CADBSQ010000113.1 GCA_902797415.1 uncultured Erysipelotrichaceae bacterium
ACCAGCAAAAGCTACCAATATTGTTCTTCCCTTTTTAGTCATTAAATTATTAAATGAAAGTGATAAAGCAGTTAAGAAAGACATTCCTGTCTTCTTAGTTTTTTCATTATTAATACTTTTATTTTCTTTAGTATTAATTTTACCATCATATGGATTGGTGTCAGAGACAATCTTACCATCTTTGATGTTTATTATGCGATTAGCATATTCTTCTGCTAAATCAGGATTATGAGTAACCATTATAACTAAACGTTCTTTAGCTATTTTTTTTAGTAAATTCATTATTTGAATACTGGTTTCTGAGTCTAAAGCACCAGTTGGTTCATCAGCAAGTATAATCTCTGGATCATTAACAAGTGCTCTTGCAATGGCAACACGCTGCATCTGACCACCTGATAATTGATTGGGTTTTTTATTAATGTGATCTTTTAAACCAACATCTTTTAGGGCTTTAATCGCTTTTTTTCTTCTACTGGTTTTGTTAAATCCAGATAGTGTTAATGCTAGTTCTACGTTTTTTAAAACAGTTTGATGACTAATTAAATTATAACTTTGAAAAACAAAACCAACCCTATGATTACGATAACTATCCCAATCGCGATCACTAAACTTTTTAGTACTAACTTCATTTATAACAAGGTCTCCACTAGTATAATCATCAAGTCCACCAATTATATTTAAAAATGTAGTTTTACCACTTCCACTAGGACCTAGTATAGCAGCAAACTCATTTGTTCTAAAGTTAACACTTACTTTATCTAAAGCGGTTTGTTTAAATCCCTCCGTTTTATATACTTTAGTAACTTTCTTTATCTCTAACATAATTAAACACCCAAACTTTTCACTAGTATTATATAGGAAAAAATAGTGATTAACAAGATTTATTTGTATTTTTAGATCTATATATAAAACAAGTTATATTTTTGGCATTCCCTTATCTACTGAAAAAATAAAAAGAACAGCGTTTTTACTGTTCTTCTTTTGGTTCTAATTTAATTATCTTTGCTGGCCTTTGTTCTAAAGTGCTAGAAAGAATTTCATCTGTTAAATCATTTTTTCCTAAGAAAGTATATAAATAATTTTTAATTGCTTCTTCTACACTTTCATACACACCATAAGTATGATTGATATTACCCTCTCTATCTAAGTAATAAATATACCATTTGTTATTGTGTTTATTTAGACATATTTTTATGAAGGTATCATTGTTTCCAAGTAGTGAATAATAATCTGAACTTATATTACAAAGCTCTAGATTCTCATCCAATCTTTCTATAAGTGATTCTTCTTCTTTTGTTAGTGGTGCATTTTCTTTTCCAAATACAAACATATTAACAAAAATTTTTTTACCAGTATTCTCATCTGGAGTTTGTCCACTATAATATTGAAGATAATCACTAGTACTATCAAATTTAGTTTTTATGTTTTCTTTCCAGTTAAGTGTAACGTTATAAATAAAATCTGCTATTGCATCATCTATTTGATCAAATTTCTTTATACTACTTCTATTTCCATCTTCTATTGTATAAGTTAACCAGTTAGCATTTTCTTTATTTAGGAAGTAGCAACCTTCATACTCTGCTTCATTGATATTTCCCTCACAAATAGAATAATTAGAATCCATAATTCTATGTTCTCTTAAGAGCTGATTTAGCTTCACTATTTTTTGAAGTTCTTCTTCTGTTAAAGATTCAGCTTGTCCAAATAGTATATCCATAAGTACATTTTTGGCTGCATCGTCAAACTTTGCTACTTTTTTGATGAGAAAAGGAATTGCTTCCTTCAAGTTGCTAAATCTAAATAGTTTTGTATCGTTATTCTCAGTTGTGGAAACTAACCATTGATCATCAACTTTATTAAGACATACACCAATAGAATCTGTACCATCACATAAGTGATAATCACTGTTATGTACCTTTGCATCAACTAATGCAATTTGGATACGTCCTACTAATATTTTTTCGTTATTTGTTAATTCATTCATCCCAAAACCTCCAATGTAGTTGTCTATTATACATTCAACAAAACTAAAAATCAAGTTAAATAATAGCATTTAACTTGATTTTAGTGTTTAAGCAGCATTTTTTATACTTTTGGGCTTTTATCGATGGAGTTTTTGTTCTTTATTCTATTTAATAATTCATTATAATCATAGGTTTCTACTTCTTTTGTAGGAATCTTGAAATAAACACTACTTACTCTAACGTAGGTGCCATCTTCCTCTTTTGATATACTGTTTATGATTACTTTTTCAGCACCTAGTTCATTGGCAATTTCTTCAGATATTTTCTCCTGAGACTCAGGGCCAAAGTTTTCTATATTAATATTATCAACGTTTTGCAAAAACAATCCATCAAAATAATTTGAAATATCAAACAAAACACTTTCTTCATCATTATATTTAAAACCATAGTAAGTTTTGTGTATATCCTCTTCTTCAGAAGAGTTATCATAATATGAATCAAATAAGTATCTACCGAAGTCTGAATCCTTTGCCGACATACCAGATTTCTTTTCATAAATTGTTAAAAGTATTTTTTGTGTTTCTAGCAATTTTTCATCGTAATACTTTTCAAATTCTTCTTCTTTCTTTGATAAACCATGATTACCTAAAAACCTGGATA
The DNA here is from genome assembly GCA_902797415.1 of uncultured Erysipelotrichaceae bacterium. Lineage (GTDB taxonomy): Bacteria > Bacillota_I > Bacilli_A > RF39 > UBA660 > RUG11867. The sequence goes on from CADBSQ010000113.1 coordinate 2,625, forward strand.
TATATAAAGTATAAACCATTATATCCATATTACCTATTAGTTTATTTGTATCTTTCGGTGATAAATACTGATTAATTTCCTTTTTTAAACCATCTAAATCTCTATTAACAAAATAGCTTAAGACTTTATCGTAACCCAGTATTATTCCTAAAGTACTGATAAGATGTTGAAGTTCAAGATAACTTCCATCATCTTTTCCTAAAAAAGCAGTTGCACCCTCATTTACTCCATAACCAAAAATTATAGCTTTAGTAAAACCAGTATCAAGTATACCTTTTTTTAAGATAGCATGTAATTGTTCATGGGCAATTGTATACATATCCGTTTCTTCAACACTGTCATATAAAGTGTATATATTAACATAAGAAAAATAATCACCACTCCACCAACCATGTTCTTTGGCAAATTTAGTCATTTCTTTTACTCTTTCGGTTTTAGCAACTGCATACATATTATATACAGAATCTTCTGTAAACAAATATGCATTACCATCTATAATTACTTCTTCAAAAGCACTAATTATTCTTTTTTTATCTTCATCATCTATGTTTTCGTTTTCATTTATTGCTTTTTCAAATATTGCTTTTAGATTTTCTTCTTGGATGTCACCAGGGCTAAGTTGTTCCTGTATAAAGGGATCTGACTTTGCACTTTGTAAGGCTACTTGATATTCAACATTTGGAATGAGAGATATAGTCATAGAAGTAAAGAGAACACCAAGAATCATTTTTTTTGTAATAATCTTTATTTTTTTTAGTTTTCCCTTATTTTTTAATTTAGATATATCTAATTCTTCAATTTCACCCATTATAAATCTCCTCTGCTATTTGTCTTATTTTTTCAACTATGTTTTCATCATTTATTTCCTTTAAAGTAATGCTATCATCATCTTCTATAACCTCTGCAGAAAATATGATGCTTTTATTTTTAGAAATATCATGAGCGTTTTTGTAAATAATGTATGTTCTATCATCATTTTTAAACTTAAAATACTTTAAGACTTCTATTTTTTCTGTTTTATTCGATTCATTTATAACTTCGATTATGTTTTCTTCATTTTTCTTAATCATATTATCACCCTACAATCATTATAACACGTATATTGTTAATCATAAAGATTTCAAAAAAAAAAGTTAGTGTCAAATAATTATTGGGAAAAGATATAAGAAAATATAAAAACCCTTATATTTTTTCGTTTTCTCAAGACTTTCAAGTTCTTCAACTATCGTTTTAATATCTAGAGTACCAAGAGGTATTAGATTATTATAGTAAGATGAACTAGGATCTGGTAAATAAAGCGCTTCCCTCTTTTTTGATATTTAGAATTTTTAACTCTACCATATAAATGAAGATGAAATGTTGGATCGTTATTAATCAAATGTGACCAATTACCATTCTCCTGATAATTAATTATTTCAATATCTATGTTTCTTCTTTTTAAACCGTTTATCATTGCTTCTCCAACTAGCGTAGATAATCTTATAAATTCTTTTGCCATCTTCGGATCTAAATTTAATCTGCTTTTTATCTTATTATCTTTAGCAACTATACAAAGATGACCACCATCTTCCCTTGAGATGTGTTGTTTCTTAGGAACATAAACAAAAAAATTAACAGTTTCATAAATTTTTTTATCTTCCACAGCTAATTTTTTTCTAAAACCAATTCTTATCAATTAGAGTATACCAATTATGAATATTATTTACAATAATTATATTATTATGTAAATATTTATTTTATTTTTTTTAATTGATTAAAAAAAATTATTATTATATAATAAACTAAAGGATGGTAAGAATGGAAAAAGAAATGAAGCAAGCAAAGGAATTAGTAAAAAAAATAGATAATACTGAATTACTTTCAGATGAAGATCTAGATAAAATGGATTTTTATCAACTATCATATTATTTACAAACATTAAATCAAATAGATAGTTTAGTAAAGAAAAAAGAATTAAAAAATGGTGACGGAAAAAATGAATGAAGGCACATTAGTTAAAAGTAAGCCATCTGAATTTGAATTAAAAAATATTGAACATCAAAAACAAAAAGTATTAGGTAGATTAAAGAATAAAACTGAACAAGCAAAACTAAATCTAATATTTACTGAACTCGATGAACTTGGAATTACCTTTGATCATAGTATTAGTTCAATTAATAAATTAAAGCATAATTTAAAGAAAAATAATAATGAACTGGATTATAACAAATCTGTTGTAATAATTGAAAACATTGAAAAATCTTTAAATGAAATGATTGGTAATCTTGAAAAAGGTTCTACTAATGCTTTTACTAAGTTAATGACAGGAAAACTTTCTAGAACTATTGCTAAAACGGCAGGCATTTCTATGGCAGGAAGAACAGCATTAATTCTGGCTCCTACTATAGGATCAAAAGCAGCAGTTGCTGCTGGTCTTGGAACATATGGTTTATATAGAATAGTTAAAAACAGACAAGATATTATTGAAACAAATATAGAAAATACTTTAAACAATATGTTAATGGAGATCGAAACAACAAAAGAAAACGGAGAATATACTGATACGAGATTTAGTGAAGATGTGCAAAAAGAAATAAGAAATTATTTAAATGATCTTAACATACATTTTAATGATACTGGTTATAGATCTTTAAGACAAGCCATCTATTCTCTTGATCAAAACCAAAAGAAAAATTTAATCGAAAGATTAAATATAAAGTTGGGTAAGAACATAAACGTTGAAAAAAGATTAAAAAAGGCAAGAAAGAAACTTAATGTAATTGCAAGTACCTCCTCTACTATTGGTGTAGGAGCTGGAGTTGGAGTAAGTGGTGCTACGGTTATAAATAGTATTGATCCAGGTATACTTGCAGCACCTTTAAATGGTACATTTCTAGCATCTTGGGTAAAATATCAAACTGGACTTGCTTGGTTTGATAAAGTTGCTGGTGCATTAGGTCTTATTGGAACAGAAGCTTTAGAATATGTACCTGTAATTGGTGAAATTGCAGAAAGAACATTTGCGCTTGAAAATTTCATTGCTCTAGGTTCAATTGGTGCTACTGGTGGATTAGTAGCTGGTGGAACTTTAGCAGCCGCATCACTTGCAAAAAATATATATGGTGGTATTAAAACAAGTAAGGATACAAAAAAATTTCTTTCACTAGATAACTCTAAATATAAAGAACAAGATAAAAAAGAATTAGAATTAATTAAAAAATACTTACAACAACCTACTAATGAAATAGAACTAATTGTTATAGATATAATCATGGGTTATTTAGATGAAAAAAATATAAAACTAGATAGAATCCCTAACTCTCTTTCTGATCTTAAAGAAAGTATTAACAATTTAAATAAAAAGGAACAAAAGATAGCAGTTAATATAATGGAAAATGTAAATAGCACTATTAACGGAGAACCACAATTTTTAAATCAGTTAAAAAAAGCGGGTAAGATTTCTATAGGTATATTTACTGCAGGTTTAGCAGCACTATCGGTCTACGATATTCTAAGACATGGTTCCTTTTTACCAGAATTAAGTCAAAAATTGTTCCCTGAAAACAACTTAAATACACCTGTAATAGTGCCTGATCCTTATGATAAATCACTTGATAAAAGCGATATACAAGATAAAGAAATTTTTCAAAGAGGTAAAGAAAGCTATGATGAGTTTAAAGGTAATGAATTTAAAACTGAAAAAGATTTAGATTATTTCATAGAATCCCAAAATGAAAAGGCTCATAATAGTAGTGGTCCACTTAGCAAAATAACAGAATTAATTACAGGTAAAACCGATAGTTTGCTAGACAAAACAAATTTAGATGAAACCATAACTGGTTTTAAACATACAGTTGTTCCAGATACACCTAAGATATCACAAGAGATAAGTAAATTATCTCCTGAAGAATTGTATGAATTATATAGATTTTATTACACAAATAAATCAAGTGATAACGAGTTATATCAAACAGTTGGTGATATTCTTTCTTACAAAAGTAACCTAGATAAAGTTACTGAATATATAAGTGGGTTTGAAAAAACAAAAGAAATGCATGATTTAATAAATGGTATAACTTCAAAAGTTTCAACTGGTGTTATTCCCCTTTCCGTTGCTTTAGAGACCTTAGCAACAATTCAAAAACAAACTACCACAGATGAATTTATGATTGAAAAGAATAAAAACCAAAAAATATTATAAAAAGTCAAGGATTTTCCTTGACTCTTTTTATGAATTGTCATTTTCCATATCATTTAGTTTTTCTATTTGCTTATCGATATCTTTTAGCATATTATCTATCTCTGCATCATTTATTGGTTTATCAATAGGAAAAATTTTTTTATGATCATAAACATATTTTTTTACATCAAAGGTTTTGATTTCAGATTTATCTAGTGTAGGATATACATCATCATTAATATTTATATTTGATATATAATCATTATTAAAAGCATCTTGTATTCTTTTTATTAATACTTTTTCATTATTTGTTAATTTATTCATTTCAAAACCTCCAATGTAGTTATCCATTATACATTCAATAAAATTAAGAATCAAGTTAAAAACTAATTACAATAAGCGTTACAGTAATTAAAAAAGAAAACAAAGTAAATAAAAAGTTGTTCACAGTACCATGGGAGTCACATAAATCAAAACAAAACCTTTTCTTTATTGGATAAAACAAAGTAAGACCTTTCTTATTTAATAAATCAATTAATATATGTGATAAATATGCCATAAAGAAAGGTACTACAACACTTTTATTAAAGCCGTATGACAATATAAAACTATATATAAACAAACCTAATATAGAATGTGTAAAAGACCTATGATGAGTCTTACTACCCATATAAGACATTATACTAAACACTACTATACATAAGATATAGTTATATACGTTGCTAAACTCTTTTATTTTATGGTAAATATTTATATTAAAAAAATAATTAACAAATACTCCAACTATTATTACTGTTATAAAGGATGTAATAATTCTATCAAATATTTTATCTGTTGTAGAGTCCTTTAAATCTACATCCGGTAAAATACTCCCTAAAGTTGCACTACCTATTGTAATCATTAATCCAGATACACTAATAGGTTGCAAGTAAGCTAAAGAAACTAAATTACCTAAAGCAACATGTGTCTTTTTTTCCATAATAGTACTCCTTCATTAAAACTATTCTATATGATTTCTTAGCTATTTTATTACACTTTAGAAGAAATAATTTTAATAAACTGTTCTAAACAACTTATTGTTTCTTCAAATG
>CADBSQ010000114.1 GCA_902797415.1 uncultured Erysipelotrichaceae bacterium
AAATTTATGTAGTGCTTTAAGCCTAAACTCTAGCATCCATTCGGGTTCACCTTTTTTCTTACTTATTTCCTTTATTAAATCATCATTAAGCATTAAATCACCACCAACTAAATATTAGTTTAATGTTTTGTTTTTTTTATGTCAAGTTTTTATTTTTAAAACATATAGTTTTATGAAAGGAATGAATTTATGGAAATATTAAAAGTGTCATCTAAATCAAACCCTAATAAAGTAGCTGGTGCGATTGCTAATGTTTTTAGATTAAGTAGTGAAGTTGAACTTCAAACAATTGGTGCAGGAAGTTTAAATCAAGCGATTAAAGCTATAGCTATTGCAAGAGGTTTTGTAGCTCCATCAGGTAAGAATTTGGTGTGTATACCAGCCTTTACAGATATTACAATTGATGGTGAAGAAAAAACTGCGATAAAATTAATTTTAGAAACAAAATAGACTCATATTTGAGTCTATTATTTTCTTATTTTGTTAGGTCGATTTTCTATAAAATCATCAGGTTTTTTATCACTATATTCTTTATTGCCACATCTTTTACATATTCTTTCATATTTGATGCTAGTCTTATTCTTGATAACAACACCTTGACCAAACCGATTATTCTTCCAAATTGAAACTGGACTAATGATTTTTTCCCAATCAGTAAAATCATGTCCTTCCGAAGCACAAATCGTTTCAAGCCTTTCTGATTCTGCCATACTTTTTTCAAAGTCAAGGTTGCCATAAAAAACTGTACAATATCCAATAAATTCATTTAATAGATCTGTAAGCAATCTTTGTTTATTTTCTTCAGATAAATTATTGAACCTTTCTTGAACATATTCTATATCTTCCTTAGTAGAAGTATCAATATTAATTAATCTTTTATATTCACGAAGTAAATTATCTATCGTTAACACACATAAAACCTCCCATTGATTTGTTAATTATTATACTTAGTTATAAGGACTTAGTCAAGAAAAAAGACACCTTTCTAGGAGTCTATTTTATAAATTCTTTGTTATCGATTCTCTCTACTGCTTTATTAATGTTTTCTAAATATAAAAGATACTTTCTTATAGTTTTAGAATCGATTTGTGTCATGGTAGTCCCTATTACATCAGCACCAAAACTTTTAAAAAATCTAAGTGCCCAAGAATTACCTTTTAATATTTCTAAAATAATATTTTGTCTATTAAATCTTTCTTTTATATCAAGTAAGGCTTCTTTAACTAATCTAGTACCCACTTCTTTATTTTGATAATCACTTAGTACATAAAGGTTTGTTATCATACCATCGTTTATATGTCTCAGGTTATCACTTTTTTTATATGATATGTACCCTATCATTTTATCGTTATCATATGCACAAGTGTACAACTCTTTACTCTGTGTAATGTTTTCATCTATTTTTTTAGAAGTTTCTTCTATATTAGCAAGCCTTTCTTTTAAAAACTTTTTAGAAAAGTTTTTATTATATGCATCAAGCCAAACCTCTGCATCTAGTCTAGCTATATCAAGTAAGTTGTTCTCTTTATCTTTTTTAATTGTTATGTTCATGATAAAACCTCTCTATCATAAACATTGTATCAAACTTTTTTAAAAAAGTCTTTATTTTTAAAAACTATTTTTACAAAAATTTGTTTTATGTCAAGTATTTGACAAGTATACACTTTTATAATTTATAAATAATTTTTGTATAAATTTCAATTGTTATTTAATTGAATTATTTTAGGCTTTATAGATTCATCATCTTTTTTTAAATAATTACTGATTTCTTTTTTTAATAGTTCCATGAAGTCTAGCTCATCTTGGTTTAAATCATCAACATTAATTGGATATAATTTGTATTTTTCAAAGTTAAAATACAATCCTTCTATGTAGGCATATTCTTCAAAGAGATGATCTAGCTCTAATTCTTCTAATACAAAATAAATTAATCCGTCTAAATATTCTCCATCATACTTTTTTTCCAAATCATGAGCTTCTATTATATTATCTGCTATAGTTAAGATTTGTTCCATATTTTCATAATTAACTTTTTCTTCATATTCATCCCAGTTTGCCGTTATCATGGTAACTTCGTTTTCAAACATGGTATCTAATTTATTTGTTGATAATACATAGTCTGCTAATGATTTATCATATCTAGAAAGTATATCATATATAGTTTTATTTTTGTATTTCAAGAAGTCTTCTTTTCTTTTAAACATTTGATGTACTGTTTTCTCTAAGTTAATTTCAAATAAAATAGCTTTACTAATTTTCTTTGCAAAATATGTTTTAATTATATCGCTATTTGGATATAGTGTGTCTATTACATCAAATGATGTTATTACGCCTTCCTCATCGTTTATTTTGCAGATTTTTATTAGGCTATTAATAGTGTGTGTGTAATAATACAATTTATCACTAAAATAGGTTTCTTCTCTACTCTCTAACTCTAGTTTGCTCATAGTTATTAATAGTTCTAAAAGTTCTGTTTGTTTTTTACTTACACTTTTTCCAAAGTTTTTTCTTGATGCAAATTTAGTATTTAAGTCCTCAAGAGCATAGCTTGCAACCGTTTTAATAAACTCATAATCATTTTTAAAACTATTGATTAGATACATTACAAAAGAATAGTTCTTTTTTACAGAAGGACTTGCCTTATAATAAAGATCTTTATTATTAGTTTTATCTATTCTATTAACATAGTCTTCAATTTCTACTAAACTAGCATCTATAATTCTATTTCTATATTCTCTTAAATCTATTACTTGACTTGTTTTCATGATTTTTCCCCTTTGCCTGGGGTATTATATCAAATATAAACTTAAAACAAAAGAAAAAATTCCAGTTTATTGGAATTTTTTCACTATTTTACAATAAAGTTAACTAACTTGTTTTTAACAACGATTGTTTTAATTATTTCTTTGCCTTCTAAGAACTTTTGAACGTTTTCAATAGTTTTAGCTTCATTAGTTACTTCTTCATCACTTAAATCTAATTTAACGACTTTTCTACCTCTAATCTTACCACCTACTTGTACAACAAGTTCGAATTCATTTTCTATAAGTTTAGATTCATCAAATTCTGGGTAAGACTTATTATGAATAGAATACTCATTACCTATTTCACTCCATAACTCTTCTGAAATATGAGGCGCAAATGGAGCTAGGATAAGTAGTAGTTGTTCTATATAATGTCTTGGTATTTTATCTAATTTAGAAAGTGCATTTGTGTATTCCATGATACGCGCCATACAAGTATTAAATTGGAATCTTTCTATGTCTTCTCTTATGCATTTGATGGTATTATTTAGTACCTTATCTACTTCTTTGTAAGTATCCTTTGTTACATTCATTAGTGATACTAATCTATCAATCTTTTGATAAAATTTTACAATGGCTTTAATTCCTTCATCAGACCAAGGTCCACCTTCTACATAATTAAAACCAAACATCAAATATCCTCTTAAGACATCAGCGCCATATTTTTCAACGTATTCATCAGGCGAAACTGTGTTACCTTTAGATTTACTCATCTTCTCACCGTCTGGACCAAGTATTAATCCTTGATGAACTAAGCTTGTAAATGGTTCATCAAAGTCAACATAACCCATGTCTCTTAAGGCTTTTGTAAAGAATCTTGCGTATAATAAATGCATACAAGCATGTTCTATACCACCAATATATTTATCAACTGGTAACATTCGGTTTATAACGTCTTTATTGAAAGGTTCTTTATCATTTAAATTATCTGCATATCTTAAATAATACCATGAAGAGCAAACGAATGTATCTAGAGTATCTACTTCTCTTCTAGCGTCTTTACCACATTTAGGACATTTACAATTAACAAAACTTTCACATTTTTTAAGTGGGCTCTCACCATCTGGAGTGAATTCTACGTCCTCTGGTAAAACAACAGGTAGATCTTTTTCTGGTACAGGAACTATACCACATTCATCACAATATACAATTGGAATAGGTGCTCCCCAATATCTTTGTCTTGATACTAACCAGTCTCTAAGTTTATATGTAGTTGTCTTTTCTCCTAGCTTATTTTTTTCTAAATACTCATACATTTTGTTTAGAGCATCTTCTTTATTTAGACCATTTAAGAAATCAGAATTAATATGTGTTCCATCTTCTGTAAAGGCTTCTTCTTCTATGTTGCCACCTTCAAGGACAGGGATGATTTCTAAATCGAATTTTTTAGCAAATTCATAGTCTCTTGTATCATGAGCAGGTACTGCCATAATAGCACCAGTTCCATAACTTGCCAAAACATAATCACTAATATAAATAGGTATTTTTTTACCATTTACTGGATTAATTGCATAAGCACCAATAAAGACACCTGTTTTTTCTTTAGTAGTACTTGTTCTTTCAATTTCGCTTTGTTTAGCAGCTTCTAACTTGTATTTTTCAACTTCATCTAATTTTTCCTTAGAAGTAATTTTATCAACTAATTCATGTTCTGGGGATAATACACAGTATGTTGCACCAAATAAAGTATCACATCTTGTTGTAAATACAGTAAATTTTTCATCAAAACCATCTACTTTAAAATCTACATAAGCACCTATTGATTTACCTATCCAGTTTGTTTGTAAGCTTTTAGTTTTTTCTGGCCAATCAAGTTTTGGCAAGCATTCAAGTAGTTCATCAGCGTATTTAGTTATTCTAAAGAACCATTGACTCATGTTTTTTCTTATAACAGTTGTTCCACATCTTTCGCACTCACCTTGTATAACTTGTTCGTTTGCTAAAACTGTTTTACATTTATCGCACCAGTTTACAGGAGCTTCTTTTTTAAATGCTAAATCGTTTTCAAATAACTTTAAGAACATCCATTGTGTCCATTTATAATAATTTTGTTCACAAGTTATTACTTCATGGCTCCAATCAAACATTGCTCCCATTTTTCTAAGTTGTTTTTCCATTGTTTCAATGTTCTTTTCAGTTGATATCCTTGGATGAATACCTGTTTTAATAGCATAATTTTCTGCAGGTAATCCAAATGCATCAAAACCCATTGGTTCAAATACGTTATAACCTTGCATTTTTTTAAATCTTGCCCAAGTATCAGCAACACCAAAGTTATACCAATGTCCTAAGTGAAGCTTTGCTCCAGACGGATAGCTAAACATCTCTAAACAGTATAATTTTTCTTTGTTATCATCTTCTTTAAAATCGTATAGTTTATCTTCTTCCCATTTCTTTTGCCATTTTTCTTCGATATCTTTAAAATTTCTCATAATGTCTCCTTTCAAAAAAACACGGCTAGTTCAAAGGACGAACTTTAGCCGTGGTACCACCTTATTTTTTTCTTTAAAACCCTTTATAGGAGGTTAACCGTTAAGCAATCCAAAAGCAAGTTCATAAATATCTTCAAAAGCTTTTCACCAGCCAGCTTCTCTCTATATAAAGATTAATTTATTACTACTCTTTCTTCTTTTCGCTTCGTGATAGTATTATAATAAATATTTATAATAAAAGCAAGTATTAAATGTCAGATACGTACTCTAGTAATTTTAAAAACATTTTAACAAATCTTTCGTTTAATCCTTGTTTCCATAATTTTCTTATGGCAATTCTTTTTTCTTTAATATCTATTTCAGTATTAAATAGTATCTTACTTATTTCATTTTTAAGTTTAGTTGGAATAGATGAATCACTAATAATTCGATCAATGTCTTCATTTATAACCCTAATAGCATCTATCTCTATATCTTTACCTTTACAATTTATAGATAATTGCTCTTTAACTGGTACGTCTTTTACGGTTACAACAAAATCTGTTTCATCTAAATAACATTCAGCAGTATCCACAGTTTCTCTACCAATATATACAATTACATCATCTGCTTGTCTAGTGTTTCTAAATCTTATTTTATAATTTCTAGTTTCAGGAAGTATAGTCAAATCCCCTTCTATAGGTCTAATAATCACTGTAAAGTTATTTGGAAGATAGTTATAATCGATACTTGTTACTAGGTATTTTCCAGATTTATTTTGATTAGTAAAACCATCATCTTCATATAATCTATATGTGTTATTCGCTCCAGGGAATATAATTATTTCTAAATTTTTAGGATTATCCATATTATTTAGTTCATGTTCAGGGTTATTATTAAATGGAATAATTGCACCCTGTTTAGCAAATACCGGATAACCATCGTCTTCATAAAATGATACATATCTTTTACCACCAGGAAATTTCTTTCCAGTTTTAAAATCGTACCACATTCCATTTGGTAAGAATAGGTGTACTATTGACCTATCAAAAGTCGGTTCTTTTTGAGTAGTAATAGGACAAATAAATAATTCTGTACCAAAATAATATTCATTTTTATATAAAGG
>CADBSQ010000115.1 GCA_902797415.1 uncultured Erysipelotrichaceae bacterium
CAACAAATTCAACAGATGTGATAACAAAAACTGCGCCAGAAGGTGCAACATGTACAAACACACTTGCTTATGATGGAACAAGTGATAACAATCTTCGTTATGTAGGAGCAGACCCTTGTAATTATGTAACATTTAATGATGAAGCAGCAGGCTGGAGAATAATAGGTATCATGAACAATGTAGATGATGGAACAGGTTACCTAGAAACAAGAATAAAATTAGTAAGAGAACCATTAGGATACTATTCATGGGACACTTCAAGTAGTAGTGAAAATTCAGGATATGGTTACAATGATTGGACACAATCAGATATAATGAATGAACTAAATGGAGACTACTTAAACTCTAGTCTTTCAGCAAATAAAAATTGGTACAATGGTCAAAACAACAGATTAGAAGGTGTATATGACTACACAAAAGGATTAAAAGAAAAAGCCAAACTATTAGTAGGAGAAACTAAATGGACATTAGGTGGTTATAATACTAATATTGCTCCAGCAAGTGTATTTTATACAGCCGAAAAAGGAACTGATGTATATAGTGGAAGACCACTTGACTGGACCGGAAAAATAGCTTTAATGTATCCAAGTGATTTTGGATTTGCCGTAGGAGGGAGTGTAAGAAATACTTGTTTAGCTAAAACTTTAAATACTTATGATAGTGATAGTTGTTATTCTAATAATTGGATACCCCAATCAACTTACCAATGGTTTTTATCACCTCGTTCTGCAAGTGATACTCTTGTATTTGGTATTAATAACAATCTAAGTGGTAGCCGTCCTTATGATAATAGTTTAATACGTCCAACACTATTTTTAACTTCTGATGTTACAATTACAGGAGGAAATGGATCAATTAATAGTCCTTATACTATAGAATAGTTGTGGTGAAATAATATGAATTTTTTTAGAATATTTTTTAGAAATATTACTTATAATTTTAAAATACTAATTAAGTTTGAATTTTTATATAAATTAGTCTTAATAATAATATTACTGCCTCTTGCCTCAAGAGGCTTTAACGCTGCAATGCACTTATCTGGATTAAAATATATAACTTTAGAAAATGTTAATACATTTTTAAAATATCCTACAACTCTCTTTTTACTATTTATGATACTAATGTTTTTAACGATTGTAATGTTATACGATTACGTTGCAAATATGATTATATTTGATTATTCTTATCATAAAAAAAAGATTAATTTAATTGAGGTATTTAAACTTACTAATAAAAAGAGTTTAAATATTATTAAATCAAAGAATAATTTTATTGTGTTTTATATACTTTTGTTAATACCATTTTTTAGTGTAAGTATTGGAAGAAATGTTATATCATCTATAAAAATTCCTGAATTTATTATGAGTTATATAACAGCAAGATTACACCTTATAGTTATTTACTTTGGTATATATATAGCGCTTATGGTTTTAACAGGTAAGTTTTTGTATACACTTAGTTATATAGTATTAGAAAACTTTAATATTAAAGAGGCATTTAACAAAAGTAAAAATCTTTTAAAAGGAAAAGGCTTTTTAGATTTGTTTGTCATACTATGCATGCAAATATTATATAGTTTAATCTTTATTATATTTTTATTTTTTGAAATATATATTATATTATTTATTAATAAGGTTTTTGATGAATTAATTTTTTTCAAGAGTATATTGGTTTCTATAGTTTGGTTGTTTGTAGGTCTTAATTTGGTTTTATTCACGGTTTTATCAAATTCAATCATTATATGTACCTTGGAGTCCCTGTATTACCGTCATAAAAGAAAAAACAAAGAAGAAATATTGATGATAGAATCACCTAAAATAGGCAAGACAAACAAAATTAAGAAAAAAAGATTAATTATTAATATAGGTTTAAGTTTATTAGTTATTGTATTTGGTTTATTCTTAACTTTAGAAATTATTAAAGGAAACTATAATTTTAATATTGAATCTGTTAAAGAAATGGAGGTATCTGCTCATAGAGGCGCTAGTTTTCATTATCCAGAAAATACTTTAGC
>CADBSQ010000116.1 GCA_902797415.1 uncultured Erysipelotrichaceae bacterium
CTATAATTTTAATATTGAATCTGTTAAAGAAATGGAGGTATCTGCTCATAGAGGCGCTAGTTTTCATTATCCAGAAAATACTTTAGCATCTTTTGTTGAGGCAAAAAGGCTAGGAGCAGATTACATTGAGCTTGATGTTCACGAAACAAAAGATGGTAAGCTTGTTATAATTCATGATAACTCTTTGAAGAGAATCGCGGGTATTAAAAAAGATGTTGTAGATATGACATATGATGAATTAAAAACTATTGATATTGGTAGTCATTTTGATCCAAAATTTAAAGATGAAAGGATTCTATTGCTTAGTGAAGTTTTGGAATTTGCCCAGGAAAATAAGATAAAACTCATGATTGAAGTTAAAAAAACCGGTAAAGAAGAACATATAGAAAAAGATGTAATAGACTTAGTAGACGAGTATAATTTTAAAGATAAATGTGTGATAGCGTCTTTAACTTATGACGTTATTGAAAATGTAAAAAGAATTAACCCTGAATATAAAACAGTATATATTTTAGGATTTATTATTGGCGATATAAATGCTTTTACTTCAGCAGATGCGTTTTCTATTGAAACATCTAGTATTAATAAAAGGCTAGTTAATGAACTTCATAACTCTGGTAAAGATGTTTATGCATGGACAGTTAATTCTAGGCAAGATATAAACGAAATGATTGATATGCACGTAGATAATATTGTTACAGATAATATTGATTTAAGTAAGGAAATAATCAGAGAAAGAAGAAATAGTAACATCGTTAATAAATTTATTGTTATGCTAGAAAACTAAAAAAGGATGGCAATTCATCCTTTTTTCACAATGAATACTCTATTTTTTGATTTTTAGGTCTTTATCTTTTATTCAATATTTGGTATACTAAATATAAATATAAAATAGAAAGGATGAAAAAGGGTGGGAATACACGTTACAAGTGAAATCGGTAAACTTAAGAAAGTACTTCTTCATAGACCCGGTCGTGAACTTCTTAACTTAACTCCTGATACTTTATCAAGATTACTTTTCGATGATATACCATACTTACCTGATGCCCAAAAAGAACATGATGCTTTTGCAAAAGTTTTAAAAGACAACGGTGTTGAAGTAGTATATCTAGAAGATTTAGTTGCAGAAGTTCTAGATATCAGTCCAGAAATAAGAGAAGAATTTATTCATAAATTTATCGAAGAAGCTGGAATCAATACGATTAAATATCGTAACTTAGTTTACAACTTCCTAAATAGTTATAAAGATACAAAAAAATTAGTCTTAAAAACTATGGAAGGTGTTCAGGTAGCAGATATACCTAAACAAAAAAGAGATATTGAAAAAACCTTAGTTGATTTAATCAATACTCCTGACAAATTTATTGCTGAGCCGATGCCAAATCTTTATTTTACAAGAGACAATTTTGCATCAGTTGGTGAAGGCGCAAATCTTAATAGGATGTATTCTGTAACTAGAAACAGAGAAAGTTTATATGCAGAATTTATATTTAAATATCATCCTGAGTATAAGGATACTCATTTATACTTTAATAGAGATTATGACTTCCATACAGAGGGAGGAGATTTATTAAATTTAAATGAGACTACAGTTGCAGTTGGTATCTCACAAAGAACTAATCCAGAGGCAATTGACCAAATGGCTAAGAATTTCTTTAAAGATGAAAACTGTAAAATTGAAACTATTTTAGCGTTTTCAATTCCTGAATCTCGTGCATTTATGCATTTAGATACTGTATTTACGCAAATTGATAAATACACATTTACGTATCATCCAGGTATAATGAAAACACTAGAAGTTTATGAAATAACTGAAGGTTTTGATCCAACAACATTTGAGGATCTTAATGTTAAAGTTATTCGTGCATCTCTAGATAAAATACTAGAGAAATACATGGGACATGAAGTTACACTTATTCCTTGTGCAGGAGGAGACAAAGTAGCAAGTGAGCGTGAGCAATGGAATGATGGCTCTAATACTCTTGCAATTGCACCAGGAGTAGTCATTGTTTATGAACGAAACGATGTAACAAATAAGGTTCTTAAAAAAGCTGGAATTAAAGTTATTGAAATAGAAGGCGCTGAGTTATCTCGTGGACGTGGTGGTCCTAGATGTATGAGCATGCCTCTTGTTAGGGAGGATGTGAAATGAACCTAAAGGGTAGAGATTTTTTAAAACTACTCGACTTTACGGATAAAGAAATACTACATTTAATTGATGTTGCTGAAAAACTAAAGTATAAAAAAAGAAATGGTATAAAACATCAATATTTAAAAGGTAAACAAATCGCACTTTTATTCGCTAAGGATTCAACCCGTACAAGATGTGCATTCGAAGTAGGGGCTAAAGACCTTGGAATGGAAGCAAGTTATATAGGACCGACGGGTTCTCAAATGGGTAAAAAAGAATCAATTGCAGATACCGCTAGAGTTTTATCTAGAATGTATGATGCTTTAGAGTATAGAGGTTTTGATCAAGAAATAGTTGAAAACTTAGCAAAATACTCTAGTGTACCTGTTTTTAATGGTTTAACTACAGAATTTCATCCAACACAAATGCTAGCGGATGTAATGACTATAAAAGAAGAGTTTGGTAAAATTAAAGGTATAAAACTGGTATTCTTTGGTGATGCCAGAAATAATGTTGCTAATTCTTTGATGGTTGTATCTAGTAAGTTAGGAATGCATTTTACTTGTTGTAGTCCTAAGGAATTATTTCCAGATAAAGCATTGGTAGATGAATGTATGAAAATTGCTAAGGCATCTGGTGGAACTATTACACTATCAAGTGATGTTAAAGAAAGTGCTACTAATGCTGATGTAATTTACACTGATGTATGGCTTTCAATGGGTGAAGATGAATCTTTATGGGAAAAAAGAATTAAGCTTTTAAAGCCTTATCAAGTCAATAAAGACGTGTTTGATTTGGCAAAGAAAAAAGCTATATTCTTACATTGTTTACCATCATTTCATGACACCGATACAGAAATCGGTAAACAGATCTTTGAAAAATTTGGTTTAAAAGAAATGGAAGTTTCCAATGATGTGTTTGAAGGACCTGCTTCTAGAGTATTTGAAGAAGCAGAAAATAGACTTCATACAATAAAAGCAGTGATGCTGGAAACACTTAAAAAGTAGGAGGATAAAATGGAAAAAAAAGAAAAAGCTAAAACTACACAGAAACCTAAAAGAAGGGTTCTAAGTTTATCAGCTTTTACAATTATCATGATTTTGATATTCTTGCTTGGATTATCAACATACATTTTACCACAAGCTACATTTAGTGGTGACGTTTTAGTAAATGGTAGTGGAGTTGAAAGAGCAAAATTATCACAAATCTTGATGAGTCCTGTTTTGGGATTTGCTGATGCAATTGATATAGGTATATTCATATTTATATTAGGAGCATTCTTAAAGGTAGTTAATTCTACTAACGCTATTGAAGATGGGGTTAAGGTTTTAATTAAGAAGTTACATGGAAGAGAAATAGTTTTAATTCCAGTACTTATGTTTATCTTTTCTATAGGTGGTACCACTTATGGAATGCTTGAAGAAACAGTTGGTTTTTATGCACTATTATCTATCGCAATGGTAGCAGCGGGAATGGATACTCTTGTTGCTAGTGCTGTAGTGCTTCTTGGTGCTGGATCAGGTGTTCTTGGTTCAACTATTAACCCATTTGCTGTTGGAGCTGCTATAAGTGCATTACCTGAGGGAATGGTTGTAAACCAGGCTATAATTATTGGACTTGGTACAGTTCTTTGGTTATCTACTCTTCTTGTTAGTATATTATTTGTTATGAATTACGCAAGAAAAGTAATTAAAGATAAAGGTTCAACTTTCTTATCACTTCAAGAACAAAAAGGAATGCAAGAAAGATATGGAGACAAACAAAAAAGACTTGATGTTACTTTATCTAAAAGACAAAAACTAGTATTAGTATTGTTCTTCTTTACATTTGTTGTGATGATTATAGGATTTATCCCTTGGGCAGATATAAAACCAGGTGTATATGATTTCTTCTCTAAACATACTGGTAGATTAACTGGTTCAGCACTTGGAGATTGGTACTTTAATGAAGCTAGTTTATGGTTCTTAGTTATGACTGTTATTATCGGTATTATAGCAGGAATGAATCAGAAAAAGTTCATTGATACATTCCTAGATGGTGCTGATGATATGGTTGGTGTTATTCTAATTATCGCAGTTGCTAGAGGTGCTAGTGTACTTATGACACAAACTCATTTGGATAACTATATTATCTATACTGCTGCTGAAGCGCTTAGAAGTATGCCAGCAGTAATATTTGCACCACTTAACTATTTGCTACACGTAGGATTGTCTGTACTTGTTCCATCTAGTAGTGGACTTGCATCATTATCTACTCCAATTATGGGACCACTTGCTGCTCAAGTTGGATTTAATGTAGAAACAACTATTATGGAAATGGTTGCAGCAAATGGATTAGTAAACCTATTTACTCCAACATGTGGTGCTATAATGGGTGGACTTGCTCTTGCTAGAGTAGAATACACAACTTACCTAAAATGGGTAGGAAAACTAATTGCAATGATTTGCTTACTAAACATAGTGGTTTTAACAATTGCAATGATTATATTATAAAAAAAATGCTAGCTTAGCTAGTATTTTTTATTTTGTAATTTTTCTAGTAGTATATCCGATTAATAACAAAGAAAACGCCAGAGTTATAACATATATATTAAGTATTAACTTAGAAGCAAAAACACTTACAAAAAATAATATTAAATAACTTGTCATTCTTCCAAAATTTAAAAATATTTCTCTTACAACCCAATACTCAACTCTATCAGTTTTTCTTATTTCCTTACTTTCTGCTTTATTCCAAACTCTTGAGTTTGCACATACAAATAATATTGTTATAAATGAGTAATATAGTAAATTATATAATAAAACTAAATAACTGGTAGGTCTTAGAACAATTAATACTGTTAAAAAAGTTGGCACTATGCTACATAGAAGAATTACATCATTATCACTTTCTTTAAAGTACTTATTGTAAAAATAAGCAAATATTAAACTAACTGCATATGAAAATGATGTTATATAGCCAAGAGCAATATCCGTTTTAAAAGTGTTTATTACGTATATTGTTATAATAATTGTTAAAGCACCATTGTTAATGGTTAAACCTTTTAAGTATTCTCCCCAAAAAATATATTTCATATCTTTATTTTTTAGTACTTCTTTAAACCAGGCTAGGGGATTAAATGAATCATTTTTGTTTTCTTTTATACCTTTAACATTAAACGTTAATATAAATTGAATAATTGTAAGAATAACTATTATAATAGTAGAAATATGATAATTAGTTATAGTTATTGCAAAACCTAAAAGTATCGGAACAAATAATTTTATTAACGATATGGATGCTTCTTTTAGAAGTTCAAAGTCTTCTCGGTTTTCCTTTTTTATCTTGTCTCCAATCAAAAAGTTATATGGTAAGAAAAAGGATGCACATGAAGCACCATAGATAAATGCCATTAAAATAACATGATTTATAACTTTTTCTTTTAAAAAGACAAACATTAGTGCATAAATACATTCAATTACAATACCTATTCTAAATAGTTTTACTTTGTTTTTATTATTAGCATATTTGCCAGAAATTAACCAAAAAATACTACTAAAGAAGTATGCTAAGAAATAATATATGGATAGTAGTGGAGTTGAATTTGGTGATTTTTGAATAAAGAAAGCTATTAAAAACGGCCCAAAGAACAGTTTCATTATTTCTTTAAAGTCATTAATTAGGAGTACTGATATAGCTTCTTTAGATAATCTGTCGTACATATTATACCTACTTTCTATAATATGATAACACAAAAACTATTTTATGTAAAAATTTATATCTTTACAAATCAATTAACTTTTGTTAGAATTATAAATGTAGAATATTAAAGGGTGATGAAGATGGAAAAAACTAAATTAAATTCAAGTGATTATAGTAGATTAGAGGAAGTACAAAAATTAGTTGACTCACTAAATTCTATAGTAACTAAATATAATAATGATACAAAAAACAAAGAAAAAGATTTAAAAGATATTAATTCTCAAATAACAAAAAAGAATAAAAGTATAGAAAAAGCTAACAAAAATACAATCAATTTTACTAAGAAACTAGAGGAATTAGAGGCTATAAAAGCTTCTGCTAAAGTAAGAGTAAAAGAGTTAGAAAAGGAAAAAGAAGAATTATCTTTTTCAGATTCTGATGTTCAAAAAATGGAAACACAGGAAATTAGTGAATTAATATCATCTAAACAATCTAAAATAAATAGATTAGGTTCATTGATAGGAAACACAAAAGCTAATATCAATAACAATAATAAACAACTAGGAGAGCTAAAAAGTGACCTAGCAGTCCTTGAAAATGCAAAAGTTGCTGCAGAAAAATCACTTGAAAGAACAGACGCTTTAATAAAACTAGTTAACGATACTAATAAAAACTTTATAGAAGAAGTTAAATACATTTTAAGTAATGATTTTACAAAAAAGAATCATAAAACACCTAAAAAAGAAGATATTAATGAAATTAAAAATGATATAAAACTTTCTTTTGATAAACTAATTCAATCTGTAAACGATTTTAAAGATAAAGAACCAAAAAAGCCAGAAAAGATTGATATAAAACCAGAGAAGGTAGAAGAACCTATAAAAGAAGACATTAAAAAACCAGAGAAGATTGAATCAAAGCCTGAGCCAAAAGAAGAAATTAAAGAACCTGAAAACATAATACCAGAAGCAAATGAATCTAGCGTTGAGGGAACTGACTTTTCAATCTTAGATGAATGGAAAAACGAACTAAATAATGATAATAAATCAAATGAAGAGGTTCCAAATATTAATGAATTAGAAAAAGAAGTAGAAGAACCTATAAAAGATGTAGTTCCAATTGAGAACATTGAAAAAAAAGAGGACATTAAAGAGGTAGAGGAAGATGAACCTCAAATAAAAGAAGAAAATCCTAAAGAAGAATCTGAAATCGAAACAATTCTTAAAAACGAAAAAATAGACTCTACAAAAATATCAAAAGATGCTTTAGAACAAATGGAAGAGAATGCTGATAGAGTTAAAGATAATTTAGAAATTCTTAAAAAACATTTAATTCCTCTTGATTTATTAGAAACACAACCTGATATTTTATATAAAATGGATAAAAATGATTTAGAAGATTTATTTAGCATAGTTACGACTGACTCAGATGGAAATGGTATGGGCTTTAGTATAGAGTTTACTTATCATTGTTTGAATGAACTTGCTACAATAAATGTAGATAAATTAATAGATGTTTATAATCAAGAATTTATGAATATTACAGATAAAAGTGGTATCATATCTCTTCTTAAGAAAACTAATCCAGAATTAGGTGATTTCAAAAATACTATTGAGGCAAATAAAAAAATATTAGAAGATTTTGGAATTGAAAACATAGATGAAGTTGAAAAAGCTTCAAAGAAATTCATCGAACTAGATCATCCATTATTTGAATCAATGATAAACGTTTTTGATAAAAATGATTTAGTTAACAAAATTAATAATGATCCAGCAATAGTAGAACAAATTCTTGAATACTGGGAAAATAGTTAAGGCTTAAAGCCTTTTTTTTATAGACAATCGTTTGAAAGTATTTTATAATTAAGCTAAGGTGATACTATGAAAAAAATTAATAATAAAGGGTTTACTTTGATTGAGTTAATAGTAGTAATAGGAATTCTATCACTAATGTTTGGTTTATTCTCAATTAACTTTATTCGTGAATTAGATCAATCTAAAATAATACAAAGTGAGACTGTTAAAAATGAGATAGTTGAAGCGGCAAAAGCATACGTTGAACTACATAAAACAAGTAATGATTCAAGATATAATGATATAAAAACCGTTCTTTATAACAGCAGTACCACTCCAGCGCGTATATGTGTTATTGATATGATAGAAGATGGATTAATTAATACAAATGCTATTGATTTAAATAGCGTAGACCATAATTATAAGGTTGCTGGAGTCGACTTTTATTATAGCAATACAGACGAATCATTTAAATTTGATTACAAAGTAAATGGCTGTCTTGATTCGTAAATTTTATTGAACTAAAAGCTTTTAGATATCTAATTTATCCAGTATTAACTAGTTATATATAAGCTAATTAATTTCGGGGTTGGTCTTCATTTTTGAATTAACAACTTGAATTAATCAGAAGTCTATAGTATAATTTGATGTGAATACAAAATGGAGCGGATAAATGTGAGAAAAGTAATTTCTAGTTTAGATATAGGAAATAATAGTGTTAAATTAGTAGTTGGCGAATTTACTAGAGGTCGCTTACATATTTTAAGTGCTTCAAAAGTTGATAATGATATTTTTAATGAAGAAAAAAGTGAATCAGAAAAAATAATAGAATCAATTGATAAAGTGTGTTCACAAACCTCTAATACTTTAGGGATTGATATAAAGAAAGTAATTCTTTGTATTGGTACAAAAAAGTCTAGATTAATTAAAGCAACTGGTGCTATCAAAATCAAAGGTGAAGATAAAATAATTACTGGTGATGATATTACTGAGTTAATCCAAAAATGCTCAGAAAATAAAATACCAAATGACTATGTATTAGTAGGTACACAAATAGTAAGTTTTTCTATAGATGGAAATGATGCTATAAAAAATCCTAAGGGAAAGAGAAGTGAAAACTTAGGATTAAAAGCTATACTAATAACAGCACCAAAAATATATGTTTCTGGCATGCTTGACATAGCTGCCAAAGCTGGGTTAAAAGTAGTAGATGTAGTTTCATCTTCTATTAGTGATTATTATTGTTATAGAAACAAATTTACAAAAGCAGGAGCAGGCGCTATAGTAAATTTAGGTTATAGTAAAACAGGTATTTCAATTTTTGATAGAGGTTTAATAACAAATTCTAAAGTATATTCTTTGGGTGGTAAAAACATAGTTGGAGATATCGCTTATGCTATGAACGTAGATGAAAAAACTGCGTATGCGTTATTTAATGATTTAACCCTTGCTTCTAATAAACTTGCAAATCCTAAAGAATATAGAATAGTAGAAAATTTAGATAATAGGAAACTTAAAGTTAATCAATACAAATTAAGTGAAATTGCTTCAAATAGAATAACTGAAATACTAAATTTAACAAAAAAACAAATAAATATCTTAACAAAAAAGAAAATTAGTTATATAATTATAACAGGGGGATTAACTGAAATGCGTGATTTTGAAATCGCTCTTAAAGGTTCCCTTAATGACAGTGTTACTTTAGGAAAAATAAATCTAATAGGTGCAAGAGATAATTCTTATTCAACAGTTATTGGATCTTTATGTTTTTTTGAAGAAAAGTTAGATATCAGAGATAAGAATTTCACGATTTTCAATGATAATGAATTAAAAGAATTAAATGATGGGTTTAAAACTAGTGAGACTTTACTAGGTAAAGTATTTGGATACTTTTTTGATAATTAGTAAGGAGATGACAAAATGAACGGTTTAGAAATGGATCAAATAGCAAAGATAAAAGTTATTGGACTTGGAGTCGGAGGATGTAACGCCGTAAATAGAATGATTGAATCAGGAGTAAAAGGAGTAGATTTTATTGTTGCTAATACTGATTTACAAGTATTAAATAGTAGTAAAGCGCCTTTAAAGCTTCAAATTGGTTCAACTATTACAAATGGATTAGGTGCTGGAGCTAAACCTGAGATAGGTAAAGAATCAGCCTTGGAATCTAAAAGTGAAATAGAAGATGCCATTAAAGGCGCTGACATGGTTTTTGTAACTTGTGGTATGGGTGGTGGAACCGGAACTGGTGCTGCTCCTGTAATCGCTGAAATTTCACAAAATTTAGGAGCGTTAACTGTAGGTATTGTAACTAAACCTTTTAGATTCGAAGGTATTAGAAGAATGGAACAAGCACTTAAAGGGGTTGAGGAATTAAGAAAACATGTAGATACACTTATTGTCATCCCTAACGATCGTTTACGTGATATTATAGATAGATCCACTCCAATGGACGAAGCCTTTAAAGAAGTAGACAATGTTTTACATAGAGGTGTTCAATCAATCAGTGATTTAATTGCTGTAACAGGTCTTGTAAACTTAGATTTTGCGGATGTTAAAGCCGTTATGGAAAATAGAGGTAATGCCTTGATAGGAATAGGTCTTGGAGTAGGTGAAAATAGAGCTATTGAAGCCGCTAAACAAGCAGTATCAAGTCCACTTCTTGAAACTAGTATTGAAGGGGCAACAGATGCAATTATTAATATTACAGGGGGCAGAAGTTTAACACTTTTTGAAGCTGAGGAGGCTGCTGAAGTGGTTAGAGCTGCTGCAAATACTGATATAAACACTATATTTGGTGCAGTAATAAATGAAAACTTAAATGATGAGGTAATAGTTACTGTTATTGCTACTGGATTTGAAGATGAAGCGATAAACAGTGAGGGAGACTACATCCCTGAAAGTCAAAGACAAACAAATGATGATGACTTTGAGTTACCACCATTCTTAAGAGACAGAAACTAGCATCGCTAGTTTTTTTATTGCCTTTTGGTATTATAAAGTTTATAATAGTATTGTGAGGAATAACAAATGAGAAATATTAAAGAAAAAAAACAAAAAATATTAGGATTTGTTAAAAGACAAAACCAAGATGAAGAACAAAATCTATTAAACAAAATTCATAATAACGACTTCACTGAAGAAGAATTGTTTAAATATGCTTCAGAGAAGAAGACTTTATTATTTTTATTAAGAAATGGCTATACTAACATAATTCACTATATTGTAAAAAAAGAATACATGTTTATAGAACTTGAAAACGGAAAAACTATTATAGAATTATTTTTTGAGCAGTTCATACAAGATCCTGAAATACTTAATGATATTAAAAGAAAACTATCATCGTGGGCTACCATTCCACTAACAAAAAGAAAAGAAGATAAAAGAAAAGGGAAAAAAGCTTCTCCAAAATACTTTAATTTAAAAACTTTTTTTAACGAATTAATTAAAGATGGATTTTTAGATAAGCTAAATGATCGAGGATTACCAATTAGAAATGGTTTATTAAAAGATATGTTATATAATGAAAGTAGGTATAAAACATTTTACCTTTATGCTGAATTACTAGTAAGAGAATACCTTTTTTTGAGTAGGTTCGTCAGTAAAAGTGAGATCACTTCATTTTTATTAGAAAAAGACATAGAAAATAATGCTGTTTTAGATTCTATAACGCTATGTGCATTAGATGATAGAATAGCAGAAAAGGAACTTAAAGATAATAAACAAGTAGTAGAATATTACTTAGCTGAAAAGTCATATAAAAAGCTATTGAAATATTGTGGTAGCAAAATGTTATTATCTAAAGGAATTAATCATTCAGAAACTTATCTTGATAGAATAATAAAAGGTTTATTTCAAAAAGGAAATATAGATATACTTTGTGAAGTGCAACTTGATCCGGAAATTTATGTTTACCAATCAATCTACTTAAATCATAAGCCTCTTATTAAAGCTATCATAGATTCAGGCAGATTAAAAAAAATCATTAAGTTAAAAGATTCAGATGAAAATTTTTGGATATACAAGCTTGATAGGAATACGACAATGTTAGACTATTTATTATCGGTTGACAAAAAAACAGTTTTAAACGCAATAAAAGATAATGAACACTTAATGCGTAATCCACAAATTCATTTAACTATAAATCAAGAATTAGATCACAAACTCAAATATTTAAGAAGAGAAAAGGGTATAGACAATATTATAAATAATTTTTCAAAAAGTTTTTACGCACAATTTTTTGCAGGAGAACTATCAGATAATGCTTATGAAAAAATTTATACTTTCAAACAGATCATGCTTTATGATGGTAAAAGCGACGAAGAAATAATTGATTTAGCTTGCAATGCTTTTGCCACTCTTTATATTCACAATCATCCATATGCTGACAGGGAAGTAGACAATGCTATACTGCTTAAAACTTTTAATGGTGACTTTTGTTTAAAATACGATCCAAATGCAAATAATAGTAAATTTAAACGAAATGAAAACACAATAGTAATGAACAATATGTACTCAATAGACGTTTTTAATCATGAGTTTGCTCATGCAGTTCACTTTGCATTTGGGAATAAAACATATGAGTGTCCTGTATTGTTTCAAAAATATTTAAAGGCTGGCCCCTCTAAATTAACAAAAATTAGATTTTCAGAAGTTAAAAGAAGTCACATAAAAAATGAGGAATATATAGAAAAGACTTTTATTAGTCCATATATTGGAAGTTTAGACTTTGGATATTTATTTAATAATTATCAAGCGTATACTAAAGAAGCTTTACAAAAAGCCAGAGAAAGCGGTAACTATGATAATAGAACACTGGAAATTGCATTTTCACCAATTATGAATAAGGATGAATATAAACAGATACACCATAGTTTAATTTGCTATAGAATGAACAATATAATATCTAGTGATAAAAATATAGTAGAAAGTATTATGGACGCTATATCCAATGGGGCTTTTCATTCAAGAGGAATAAGCGCTGATGGAAAAATTGAATCTGTTGCAGGACATGGGGAAGACTATTTTAGAAAAAAAGAAAATCAGGGTGGAGGAATCGCATCAAGATTTGCCGAAATATATGCAGATTTTACTGCTATACTAAAAAGGCCAAACAATGATGAAGCTTTAAGTGAATTAAGATTTTTAGTTGGCGAAAAATTCATAGATAATTTACATCAATTTTATAGAAATCTAGATCTAAAAGATATTTATTTTATTAATATAGAAAGTAAGGGACGAGCATTATGACAGAACTTGATAATGATATAAAAGACTATGTTTATATTTCTTTGTTATCAAAATATTTAGCAGCAAACGAAAGAACAATAAATGATGACAACAACGATATATTTCCGCGTGACTGGGAAATAATAGGCGATAGTGTAAAAAAAGCAAAGATCTTAGCAGAAGCTTTAGATGAAAAAATTCATATTGAAGAAACAAGATCCTATCAAGAGTTAATTGAAACCGAAAAAAAAGATTTTATCATATAACAGGAGGTAATTATGCTATTAGGAAGTCACGTATCATTTACAAAAGAGGGTTTACTAGGTAGTACAAAAGAGGCATTAAAATATGGAGCAAACACATTTATGTTCTATACGGGCGCGCCTCAAAATACTATCAGAAAACCTATTGATAAAAATTATACTTTAGAAGCCCAAAAACTAATGAAAGAAAATAGTATTGATATTACAAAAGTTGTATGTCATGCACCCTATATAGTTAATCTTGCTAATAATACTGATTTAACAAAGTATAAGTTTGCCATAGACTTTCTTAAAAAGGAAGTTGAACGATGCAAAGAATTAGGTATTAAGCTAATTGTTCTTCATCCCGGTTCTGCAGTTTCTTTAGATAGAAAAACTGCTATCAAAAATATAGTCTATGCCTTAAATAACATCCTAGAGGACGAAGAGAATATATGTATATGTTTAGAAACAATGGCAGGTAAAGGCACTGAAATAGGCGTTAACATGAACGAAATAAAATCACTTTTAGATGGTGTTAAAAATAAAAAATGTATTGGGGTATGTCTAGATACATGTCATTTAAATGATTCTGGTGTAGATATAAGCAATTTTTCAAATTATTTAGATGAATTTGATAAAATCATAGGACTTGATAAAGTCAAAGTAATTCATGTAAATGATTCTAAAAACGAACTAGGTTCTAAAAAAGATAGACATGAAAACATTGGTTTTGGAACAATTGGTTTTGACTCATTAATAAATGTTTTATACGAACCAAGATTAGAAAATATACCTAAAATACTAGAAACACCTCATATTAAAGATAACATAGACTCTAAAAAGAGTTATCCTCCATATAAAGAGGAAATAGAGATGATACTAAGCAGAAAATTTAATCCAACCTTGATAGAAGATGTATTAAAAAATAAACTAAACTGATTTATTTTTTTAAATCTTTGTGTTATATTTATTATAGTAAAGGAGTAATCATGGAAGAAAAAAAGAATAAAAAGAATGTAGAAACTAATGAAGAACCTGAAGTAGTAGTAGTTGAAAAATCAAATAGATCATTGTATGTAGTTATAATGCTTCTAGTATTTGGTTTAGGATTATGCATAGGCTATATTATTACAAGTGGGTTGGGAGCTAATACACTAAATAACACTGGAATAGAAAGCTCTAGTACTAATGCAACAGAAAGCACTAATGAAACAAAATCACTAATTAAAGAAGCAGGAAAAGAACTAATTTATGTTGAAAACGGAGTGCCAACATTCAATATAAACAGTACTGCTGCAGAAAGTGCAAACGCTGAAATAAAAGAATTCTTAGAAAGTCGCAGTGAAGGCTGTTTAAAAAGCTATAAAACATATCAATATAAAGATACTCTTACAATTGTCACATCAACATACTGTGACGGAGGATCACAAAACTTTTTCCCTTATACAATCGATTCAAAAACCGGAAATACACTTACAAATAGTGAAATCATAAAGATTTATAATCCAAACATTACTGATGCTGAATTTGTTGAAAAACTAGTTGATGCCTACAAATCAATTAATGATGCAAAAAACCTTTCAGAAAGTTCAAAAGATACTTATAACAGCAACCTTAGAGAACTATATGGAGCAGATATAAATAAATATAAAATATTTATAAATTCAAATGGAGAATTAGTTGTTATCACTGAACTAGTTCCACCTGCAGGACCAGGGGAAAAAAACTATGCCTTAAACATAGATAAAATGATTGAAGAAGAAGTAAAATCTCAATAAGTTTGAGATTTTTTTTATTTGTGTTAAAATAACTTATAAAGGAGAAAACATGCAAGCAAAGGTACTAATCGAATACAAAGTTAAAAGTTTAGATAAAGCATTTAGTTATAACGTTAAAGAATTAGAACAAAACGATTTATTAGTTGGTATGAAAGTAAAAGTTCCCTTTGGTAATGGTAACAAACTAATAAATGGTTTTGTCATAGACATAACAAATGATGAATACGATCCCTCATTAAAAAATATAGACTCTATTAGTGATAAAAACCTAGTATTAAATAAAGAACTAATAGATTTAGGTTTTTTCATGAAAGAAAAATACCTATGTACTTTAATTAGTGCTTATCAAACAATGCTTCCTTCTTCTTTAAAGATTAAAACAATTACATCTAATTATCAAAAGTATGATGAATATTTAGTATTAAAAATAAATAAAGAACTTGCTAAAACTTTTTTAAATGATTTAAAAGGCGCTAAACAAAAAGAATTAGTTAATAGACTTATAAACTTTGAAGCAATTAAAAAAGGAGAGTACTCTAAATCAACAATAGACTCTTTATTAGAAAAAGGTGTTATTGATATTAAAAAGGTTGAGAAATATCGTATAAACAAATCTAATTTAAAAAAAGAAAGTAATATAGTTTTAAATAGTGATCAAGAAAATGCTGTTAAGAGGATATCATCTTCATTTGGAAAATACGAAACATTCCTATTACATGGAGTAACAGGATCTGGTAAAACAGAAGTGTATATGCAACTGATAGAAAAACTTTTAAAGATAGATGAGGGTGCTATCATGCTTGTTCCAGAAATAACCTTAACTGCCCAATTAGTTAATTCTTTTTATGAAAGATTTGGTGATGTAGTCGCTGTCTTACATTCTTCTTTATCAGACGGAGAGAAGTATGATGAATATTTAAAGATTTATAGAGGTGATGCTAAGGTTGTAGTTGGTACAAGAAGTGCAGTTTTTGCACCAATTAAAAATCTTGGAATAATTATAATTGATGAAGAACATTCAGATAGTTTTAAACAAGAGAACAATCCAAGATATAATGCCATAGATATCGCTTTAGAAAGAGGAAAAACAAACAATATACCAGTTATATTGGGTAGTGCAACCCCTAGATATGAAACCTTTGCAAGAGGCTTAAAAAACGTATATACATACATATCGCTTCCTAAAAGAATAAATGATTATCCTTTACCTAAGATCGAAATAGTTGATATGACAAAAGAAGTAAAGAAGGGCAATCGTATTATCAGCACTAAACTTAAAGAAGAAATAGATAAGAGATTAGAAAAAAATGAACAGGTAATGCTTCTACTAAACAGAAGAGGTTTTTCTACTCTCGTTTCATGCTCTTCATGTGGGCATACATTTAAATGTCCAAACTGTGATATAACTTTAACATACCACAAAACAAACAACACACTAAGATGTCATTATTGTGGCCACTATGAATTCAAACCAAATATATGTCCAGAATGTAGAAGCGACTTAAATGCACTTGGTACAGGCACACAAAAACTGGAAGAAGAAATAGGTAAAATATTTGAAGGTGCTAGAATAGTTAGAATGGATGCAGATTCAACTAGCAGAAAAGGAATGCATGAAAAGTTAATCAAAGAATTTAAAGAAAAGAAATATGACATTATGCTTGGTACACAAATGATATCAAAAGGACTTGACTTTAAAGATGTTTCCCTTGTCGGAGTAATCAATGCCGATAATTCTTTAAACATTCCAGACTTTCGAAGTGGAGAAAGAACATATTCAATGCTTGAACAAACAAGTGGAAGAGCAGGCCGTGGTGGATTAGATTCAATCGTTATAATCCAAACATTTAATAAAGACAACTTCACTTTAAAAATGCTTGAAAAAGGATCATTTACAAAAAACTATGCTTATGAAATGAGTATAAGAAAGAAACTAAAATATCCACCATACTACTATTTAATTGGACTAAAAGTATGTTCTAAAGAGTATGAACAGGCGAGCAAAGAAGCCAATAAAATCTATAACTTTATTAAACCTAAAGTAGATAAAGAAACTATTATATTAGGTCCAACTACCGCAGGTATATTTAGAATAAAAAACATTTATAGATTTCAATTAGTTATTAAATATAGATTTGATAAAAATATTAAAAACATACTTAATGAAGTAAATAAACTTTATATCGACAATAAAGATGTCTACTTAGAAATAGATATTGATCCATACATGATATAGGAGGCACTTATGAAAGAAGAACAAAATTATTTAGAAAACGTTAAAAATGTTATTAACTATAATATAGATACATTAACTAAACACATACAAGACAGTAAAAAGAGCATAATTGAAAACAAAAAATATCTTTATGAATCAAGTCATGAAATATATGATACAGATTTAACCTTTATGATGAATGAAGCTGATTTTAATGTATCACTTGTTAATACACAGCTAGATAAGATTAACAAATTAAAACATGCTTATCTTAATCCCTACTTTGGAAGGGTTGACTTTAACAATGAAAAGCTGTATATAGGTTTAACTGATGTATCAAAGGACAACTCTAATCTTGTTTATGACTGGAGAAGTGACATCGCTTCCCTTTATTATGATGAAAAAATAGGTAAAAGTAAATATACAGTAGGATCTAGAACAATAGAAGGCGACGTTACAAAAAGAAGAAACTATAACATTAAAATGGGTAAATTAATAAACTATTTTGACAGTGATATTGCTATTAGAGATGAGTTGTTACAAGATGTTTTAAATCAAAATTCATCTCCAAACATGAAAAATATTGTTACTACAATCCAAAAAGAACAAAATGAAATAATTAGATATAATGGTAACATAATTGTAGAAGGAGCTTCTGGTAGTGGTAAAACAAGTATTGCTATGCATAAAGCATCTTATACTTTATATAAAAATTCACTTAATAAAAACAATATACTTATTTTTACGCCAAGTAAAAATTTTATTAAGTATATCTCTGGAGTACTTCCTTCTTTAGGTGAAGAAAATGTTAGAATGACTACATTTAATTCTTTTGCAAATCAGTATTTAGATTCTAAAGCAGAAAGTTTAAACCATTACTTTGAACACTTTAATAAGGAAGACGGATTTAAGCTTTCTAAAGCATTTAAAGAAAAACTTGATAATTACCTAACAACTTATAAAAAAAGTTTAAAATTTACTAAAAAAATAGGGTATAAGAAACTGATAATATTTCCAGAAGAGTTAAATAAATATCTAGAAAAAGATCTATCTGTTTCTAATGTAATAGAGTATACTGCATCTAAGCTATGTGATAGATTTAACATAGATGAAGATAGAAACGTACCAAAACTAACAATTAAATTAAAAAAATTACTTGAAATTAAAAATTATCCTTTGGATTTGTATAATGACTTTTTAGAATCAATTAATTTAGAAAAAATAGATTACTTTAGTTACCCAGATGTATGGGCAGCACTATACCTCTACTTTAGTATTCACGGTTACCCATCATACAGTGATATTAAAGAAGTCATAATTGATGAAGCACAAGACTATAATATATTTGAATTTGAATTATTAAAAAAGGTATTTACATCATCAAAATTTACTATATTAGGAGACTCTAATCAAAACATTAATCCTTTAAACAAGTATAATTCACTAGATGAAATATGTAATTTATTTAATGCCAAATACATCTACATAAACAAGAGTTATCGTTCTAGCAAAAGTATTGTTGAGTATTCCAGTAAAATATTAAATCTTAAAAACATAGAACCAATAAGAACATATGAAAAAGATGTAATAATTAAAAACATGGAAAAAGAAGAACTTCACTCATTAGTAGAATCTTATAAAAAAGAAGGATTTAGTGTAGGCATAATAACTAAAACTAAAGAAGAAGCTTCTTCAATAAAGAAGTTAAAACTAGATGCCAGCATTCTACCAGTAAATCTAGCCAAAGGATTGGAATTTGATGCTGTAATAGTTTATACTGAAAAAGAAAACTACTACACCAAAGAAGAATTTCATTTATACTATGTAACAACAACAAGAGCATTACATGCTCTAGCAATAATAAATCAAAAATATACATTTAGAAAGGAAAATCAAAATGAATAAGGAAAAACAAACAAAAAAGCCTAGTAAAGAACTAGAAGAGGCCTTAAAAGAGTTAGAATATATGGAAAAACATCCAGAAGAATATAAAA
Source organism: uncultured Erysipelotrichaceae bacterium (assembly GCA_902797415.1). Taxonomy (GTDB): domain Bacteria; phylum Bacillota_I; class Bacilli_A; order RF39; family UBA660; genus RUG11867. Next base: position 19,067 of record CADBSQ010000116.1, read on the forward strand.
CATACACTAATGTTGAAAAAATGTTTAAAGAAATTCTAAATGAAGAAAAAGATGAAAAAGAAATAAAAAAAACTAATTCTGTCGAATAGCTTGTCTAATCACCAAATAATATTTATAATTTATTTGGTGATTTTAATTGAAACTAATTTATAAAAAAGGCTGTTTATATGTTCTATCTAATAATTTAAACAAAGACAATATACAAAAAATAAAAAGAGTAATGTCTTATTATGACATTAAAAACATTGTTATAAAAAGTGATAAAGAAATAAGATTCGATTTATAACAAGTATACACAAACTTGCACAAAAAAATCATTTTTGTTATAATGAATAGGCTTGATAATAAAGGAGGGTTAATTTGATAAAAAAATTAATCATAATAATAAGCCTATTTCTTTTGTCTATAAATGTGTATGCGAAAGATTTTAATATAAATTCATCATCTGCAATAGTTCTTGCTGATGATAAAATTTTGTATCAAAAAGAAAGTGATAAAGTAACTAAGATAGCTAGTTTAACTAAGATAATGACTGCTGTTGTTACTATTGAAAATACAGACGATTTAAATAAAAAGGTAACCATTACAAAGGATGATGTAAAAGATATACTTGCTTTAGATCTAGCATCCGCTTCCTTAAAAGAGGGCGACGTTGTATCGATTAATGATTTATTATATGGTTTAATGCTTCCAAGTGGAGGAGATGCAGCTTATGCTCTTGCAAGGGTTGTTGGTGGTACTAAGGAAAATTTTGTTAGTATGATGAATAAAACTGCTGAAAAGTTAGCACTAGAACACACTCATTTTACTAATCCAGTTGGTTTTGATGAACAAAATAACTTTTCAACTGCAAGGGATCTATCTACTTTGTTTAGTTATGCTTTAGAAAACGATACCTTTAAAAAAATAGTTACTACTGATACATACTTAGCAAGTGATAACTATCATACATATACAAGTCACATTAGAAAAAATAGTTTAGTTGGAGATTACTTAGAAGGTGGTAAAACCGGTACTACAAACGATGCGGGACTTTGTTTAGCATCCTTTGCTTATGATAAAGGCGTTAGACTTATGGTAATAACCCTAAATGCACCATTAGACTACGCATCAAAACCACAATATGCTGATGCTAAAACAATATATTCTTATTACATTAACAATTATGATTTACAAAAAGTAGTTAAAACAAATGAAAAAGTACTTAGTCTAAGCGTAAGTAACGCCGTTAAAGAATTTATGGACTTTCACCCAGTAAAAGACAAATATTTGTATTTACCTAACGATTTTAATAAAGAAGATTTAAGGTATGAATACTCTGGAATGAAAAAACTCGACAGTAAGATTAAAAAAGGTGATAAGATAGGACACTTAAATATATTATATAAGGGTGAAAAAATATACAGTGAAAATGTTTATTTAGAGGATAATATAAAATTTAGTTATATTGTATTTATGAAAAATCATATAGTTTATGTGATGGGACTAATCATATTTACAACATTATTATTTATTGTAAGAAAAATTAAAAAAACAACAAAATAACCTTGATAAAAAAATTCCTTTATGTATAATAAATAAGTACATAAAGGAGGTATTTGGATGAAAGAAGTATTAGAAGCCACAGTAAACTATAATGAATTAATACCATTAGTAAAAGACTATTTTCGTGAAGAAGAAAATGAAGAAGTTATATTTAATTTTTCTTCTAAGCATGATGAAGATTGGGCGTTCAGTTTAGAAGCAGGATTTTCATATGAAGGTTTTAAATTGCATACAAACCCTGGTTTAGCAGAAATTGCTATAGGAAGACAAGATATTGTAGAAATACTAAAGTGGCATCTTGCAAAACAAAATAAGGAATTAATTGATTTTGATTTTCGCGTTGGAGAACTTGCGATTATGTATAAAACTAAGCTTAAATTAAATCAAAGAAGATAAAAACTGGATTAGATTTTAATCTAGTTTTTTATTGACTTTTTTTTAATTTGTAGTATACTACTATACCGAAGCCGTATAGTAGTATACTTTTGGAGATGATTATATGAATACTAAAGATAAGATTATCAATGCTTCAGAAAGCCTTTTTAAAGCATATGGTTATAAAAAGGTGAGTATGGATGAAATCGCTAAACAAGCGAAAGTTACTAAGAAAACAGTTTATTCATACTTTAAAACTAAAGCAGATTTATTTGAATATTTTATTAATAGGGAAATTAAAAATATGAAAGACATTGCTCTTTCTGTAGAAAAGGATAATACTACTTTCATAGATAGAATTCATGAAATGGTATATAGACTAATAAAATATAAAAAGGAAAGTGATTTTATATCTATAGTTACTAATGAAGTAAAGGAAGATATGAAAGAGTTTGATGAAAAAATCACAGTTTCTATTAGAAAATTTATTGAAGATAAATTAAATGAATCAATTAAGAAAAATGAAATAAAGAAATTAGATGTGAAACTTGTTAGTTTCTTAATATATACTATGTATAAAGGTATTATTTTATCTTATCCAAGTGATGAGTTAAATGAAGAAGAAATATCTAATACACTTTCAACTATCTTAAAAGATGGTTTACTAGTTAAGGGGGAAGAATAATGAAAACTTTTTTAGAAAAATATTATAAATATTTAGTTTTCTTTGTTGCTATGTTCATACCATTTATTTATAGTTTCTTTTATTTAAAAGCATACTGGGATCCATATGGTAACTTGGAGGATTTAAACGTTGCTATAGTTAATTTAGATAAAGAAAAAACACATTCAATAGATTTTATTGACTCATTAAAAAAGAGTGATACATGTAACTTCAAGGTGGTTAACCAAAATATCGCGAATAATGGTTTAATAGACGGTAAGTATTATGCAGTTATTACAATACCTAGTGACTTTTCAAGTAATCTAGATAAAGCTAAAACAAAGGACAGAAGTAAGACAACACTTACATATTCTGCTAACCAGAAATCAAACTTTTTAGCATCACAGATACTAAATAGTGTGGTTAACTCTGCAGAAAGTTCATTAAATTATGATATTGATAGTAAACTTGTTAAAGGGTTATCATCTTCAATTGAAGAGATGCCTGAAAACTTACAAAAAATAGTTGATGCATCTAATACTTTAAAAGATGGATCTACTAAGTTAAATGATGGAGTAGATACATTAAAAGATGGTACAAATGTTTTAGCAAGTGGTACTAAAACTTTAAGTGACAATTTAAAAACTGCAAGCGATGGAAGTAAAAGATTAGCAAGTGGAACAAATGATTTAAATGGGGGTTTAAATAAAATTAAGGAAGGCTCTAAATCACTTAAGAATGGAGCAAATTCGCTTAATGAAGGAATAAAAAGGGTAGATACTAGCACTGATACTTTAATGCAAAATTATGAAGCATTTAACAATGGAATCAGTTCGTTTAATGATAATTTTGGTTCACTTGTAAATGGAATAAGTTCACTTAAACAAGGTAGTGAAGGGCTAAAACAAGGTGTTAACAATTACACAGATAATACTAAAAACTTAGTTACTTTAATCAATACTTGTGAAATTGCTAAAGATGAAAACGGTCAAATAAAACTTGATACAGAATACAATAATAATTTAAAACAAACTTATGGTATAGACTGTAACAATATCAAAGTGTTATCACAAGCTTTATCAAATGACCAAACAATTAACTCTTTAAAAGGAGGAGCATCAAGTTTAGATGCTGGAATAGAAGCAAGTAAAAATGGAGCTAATACTTTATACGCTGGCTCAAACGAGTTAAAAGATAATTCTTCTAAAATAAATGAAGGCATTAAATCATTGAGAAATGGTATTTCTTCTCTTCTTAAAGGATCTTCTTCTTTAACTAATGGAACTAAGGATATAGATAATGCACTTGAACAAACTAAGGACGGTGCACAAAAAATAAATGATAGTACATCAACTTTAAGTGATGGACTAGATACGTTAAGTAAAGGTTCTAATTCGCTTTTAGATGGTGCCAACAAACTTTCTAAAGGTGTTTACTCATTAAAAGATGGAACAGACAAATTAGATAATGGTATAGATGAATTTAAAGATAAAATAACATCAAGCAAAAATGAAACAAAAGAAAAAGTTAAAGATTTAAAAGGAATAGATGCGTACTCTAAAAAACCACTTACGATAAAGAAAAAACCTTATGCTAAGGTTAATACTTATGGAGAAAGCTTTGTTCCACTATTTTTATCAATAGGACTTTGGGTTGGAGCACTTCTTAGTTATTTAGTATTCTATTATGATAGAGCAAAAAAATTTAAACATTTAGATGTTAAGAATGCATCTTTAAAACAAGATTTATTATATTATGGAGTATCGTTAATATATGGTTTCTTAACTGCATTTTTACTTAAAGCATTCTTAGGCTTAAACGTTACAAATCCAGTACTATATTACGTTGGTAGCATGCTTATTAGTTTAACATTTATGTCAATAGTACAGTTCTTTATAAGATCATTTGGCGATATAGGTAAGTTCTTAGCACTAGTTGTACTAATCTTACAACTTACCGCTGCTGGAGGTACATTCCCAATTGAGACAGTTACTAAAGGATTTAGAGTATTTAATCCATTCTTACCAATGACATATAGTATAAAATTAATCAAGGAATCGATCTTTAAACTTGACAGTAATTTTGCACTAAGAAATATTTTAATATTAATTCTATTTATTGCAGTATCTTTCGCATTAAATAGGATAGTTTGTTATATAAAAGATAAAAAATGTTCTCATATTTAGTGAGAACTTTTTTTAAATTTAAAAAATAATATTGACAAATAAAAAAATATATAATATTATTTTTATAGCATGATGTGATGTCATGCAGATTGAGTTACGATTCATATGACTCAATCGACCAAAACCCCCTGAAGGAGCCATAAGGCTCCACTTTTTGTTTTAAATAAAGGAATTATTGGAATTAAATATTTTTCTAGATACCAAATAGATACTAAAAATAGAACTTTTGTTTTTTGATTTAATGTATAAGAACATTTAAAATAGTTTATTTACATTTAATATCTGTTTAATTTCTGTGATTGGTAATTAAATATATCATAAGGAACAAATTTCCAAAACTTATCGAATTTTAGTAGTTTTGGAAAAATATTTCCAAATCTTGACTTTATATCAAATTTAATATATACTTATAACAGAGGTGAAAACTATGATAGAAAGATCAGAATATCTTGAACAATTAAAAAGGTTTAAGGATAAAGA
>CADBSQ010000117.1 GCA_902797415.1 uncultured Erysipelotrichaceae bacterium
ACATTTATAAATATTAAAGCTGGTGTAATAATAGTTTTCTTTTCACCAAATATACTATTGTATTTAATACTTTCTTCTTCGTTTTTCTTATTGATGTTGTTGGTTATATTCATAATAAATTCCAATTTATCGTCTTCTGGTATTAGGTTGTTTTTTAAACTAGGATACATTTCACTAATACTTGAGTTTTCCAATCCTTTTTCGCTATCAACAGTTATGCAATCTATGTTATTAGGATTATTAATTTCGATATTCCCGTTTATATCAATTAAAATATTTAATGTATTAACGCTAAATGATAAAGTCTTTTTTTTAACTTGTCTTATAATACTTTTAACCATAAATAGATCTGTATTTAATTGTTCATCATTGTGTATATGATTAGCGTTTATCCTTATTATTCTATATGGAGCATCCATTTTTTCAAGCCATACTTCGTTTTTAGCACCTTTAACGACCATTGGTGAGTAATCTTCTACAGTAATGAAATAATGTAATAACTGCATTAAAACAAAATCTTTTTTTTCATTTTGTGATATTTCAATCATAATTTTTCCTCTTTCGTTATATATTTTATAATATTTTTAATGTTATGTAAAGAATATAAAAAGAAGGCTTATTCCTCCTCTTTATTTTTCATATAATTTATTATTTTCATGCTTCTAAATGTTTTTGTTATTAGTTTATCAAAATTCTTTGAGTAATATTTTATATCTTCACAAAAATCTGTCGTGTTATATATTGTGTTTTCATGTGAATAGTCAATATTGCAAGTAAAGTCATTTTCATTATATGTTCCTGTTACGACAATATTTGAATCAAGATAATACGAAGTAAAAGTATAATTAATAACATCCTCTTTCCAATCTTTTGATGCAATATAGTTCATTTCAACACCATCTTTGTAGATGGATAAATTGTCTATTAAATTATATGAATATACATCAAAATATAATGCTTCGTATGATGTATTAACATTATTTTTTTTATCTACATCATAAACTGCTTTCATGGATTCTATTTCTTTTTTGTATAAGACTTTGTCATCATCTAATTTAAAACCATTATATTTTACGTAATTCTCGACTTTTTTTTGAACATTTTTTTGCATACTAGATAGTGTATTATAAACAAAAGTAGTAATTACTATAACAAGTATAAATATTATTACTCTTTTATATTTAGTTAGAAACTGATTTAGTGTCATTATTTCCTCCTTTTTTTATTGGTTTAGAGTTGGAATAGGACTTGCTGTTGTTCCCCCACCAGATTTTACTTTGTTGAATGCTCTTTCTGTATAACCGAATGGATCGCTTGTTGGTGTTGGAAAAGACCAAAATGTATATACAGCGCCATACCTATTATGTATTACTGTTCTTCCTTGAACATAGTTACTTCTGTTTGTTAACTCTGAATGGCTGGTTATTTTTTTACCATCGAAATCTATTCGATTAATGTCATATCCATGTTTTCCGCAGTTGATACAATCATGTTCATCTACATATAATGGAAGTGTTCTTGATCCTAAAACTAATACTTCTTTAACCCTTGATAAAACCTCTGGTTTAACGTTACTAACTTGGTTCATGTATGCAGCTGAGTTAGCAAACCATCCACTATCTCTAACGTATTTATATAGTCCATCAGCACCAGAACCAAACTTACTTCCATAAAGCTCGAATCTATTAGCCATTAAAGATGCTTCCGCAGCAGCACCTTCTGGGCTACCCTGTTCTTTTTGTGCAAGGTAAGCTATACTATGTAATTGTTCTCCCGAAAGATTGTATTTTTGACCCATATAGTTTCCTCCAGGAATGGTAGGTGTATTTATAACACTGGTAGAAGAACTTGATATTGTCTCAAGTACTCTATTGCGAATTTCTTCTTTTTCCTCTTCAAGTTCTTGTTTCCGTTTAGCTTCTTTCTCTTCTCTTTCGGTTTCTTCAAGTTTTTCATAATATTCGATATTGCCCATGTTTTCTACGCATGTATTGTATTTTTTAGTAACAGTAGAAGAAACATCTTCCATAAGTGAAAAAAAGGCTTTTCCAAAGTAAGGAATGAAAAATACTAATGCAACAACTGCTAAGCTTTTAGCTGCAGTGATTATTTCATTGATTACTTGTCCCCTATCACCCATGATTAAAGATTTGCCTATATCAACAGTTCCTTTGATTGCAACAATAATAGGTAAAGAAAGCATTGCTATTCTTAAAACTTTTGAGCCTAAATCCAAAACTTTTAAAACGCCTGCTGTTTCACATAGACTTGCTATAAGTAAATAATTCATAAAAATCACCTATCTACCCTTTAATTTTAACATAATTGTAAAATAAAAAAAAGAGGCTATTCCTCTTCACTTTTAATATTAAGTACATCTTTATTTTTATATTGTCCACACTCTGTGCAAACTCTATGAGGTTTAAGTGCTTTACCACAATTTGGACAAGTCATAAGAGTTGGCATACTTTTCTTTAAATGTGTACGACGCATTCTTTTTTTAGTTTTACTAGTTCTTCTTTTTGGAACTGCCATATCTTAATCCTCCTTCTTTAGTTTATAATTTCCCAGCCATCCCCACTCGATAGTTTATATTCATCGTTTTCGTTTACAGCACGCAAGGGAATTTCTAGTAATATATTTTCCCATATTATTGGTGAAATATCAAGTGATTTTGATGTTTTTTTATAATCTTCTGCCAAATTATCGATGTATTCATCATAAAATATGTCTAATTCTTTAGAAACATCACCTAAATTTATCGAACTTTTTAAGATCATTTCACCTGTAATATGGATATTAATTTGATAAGTATTAGTTAAATCCTTTATATAGCCTTTTACATTTAGCTTTTTTATTTTTTTTATTTGATCATCGTGATATTCTTTTAAATCAGGCTCTATATCAAATTCTACTTTCCCTGTAGTATTTAATTCTATTAAATCAACCATATTTTACCTTTTATTATTTTCTAGGTCAGTGATGTATTTAATAAAGTCACTCATTTTTAATGTAGTAGTTTCTTTTTGACCATATAATCTATAACTAATTTCTTCAGCTTCCTTTTCTTTATCACCAAGAATTAATGTTATAGGTATTTTCTTTGTTTGACTTTCTCTCATTTTATAAGATAGTTTTTCATCTCTATCATCAAGCACGACCCTATATCCAAGATCTTTTAATTCATTTAGCACTTTACTCGCATATTCTAAATGAAATTCGTTATTAACAGGGATAATATTGATTTGATTTGCTGAAACCCAGAATGGTAAAACTCCTTTAGTTTCTTCTAAAAGAAATGCTAAGAATCTTTCGATAGAACCAAGTACTGCTCTATGTATTACGATTGGCGTTTCTTTTTCACCATTTTTATTGATATATGTTAAATCAAATCTTTTAGGTAGTAAGAAATCAAGCTGAATAGTTGGTACAGCAACCTCATTACCGACTGCTGGTTTAATTAAAATGTCTAACTTAGGTCCATAAAATGCTGCTTCCCCTTCTGCTTCAAAGTATTTAACACCAAGTTTATCTAGTACATTTCTAAGTGCTGATTCTGCAGTATCCCACATATCATCATCTTTATAATACTTAACTGTATCATTTTTATCTCTTAGAGATAATCTAAAGTTTTGTTTGGTTATATCTATGTTAAAATCATTAAATACTTCTATAATTAGATCAAGAACACCCTTAAACTCACTTTCAATTTGATCTTTGGTACAAAAAATATGAGAATCATTTTGCGTAAATGCTCTTGGTCTTTCAATTCCCTTAACTGCACCTGCTGCTTCATATCTAAAATCGTTGGCAACTTCAGCTATTCTTAAAGGTAAATCTTTATATGAGTGTAGTTTATGAGAGTAAATAACCATATGATGTGGACAATTCATTGGTCTTAAAACATATTCTTCATCATCTAACTTCATAGATGGAAACATGTCTTCTTGATAATGATCCCAATGTCCACTTGTTTTATATAATTCTACATTACCTAAGTCTGGTGTGTGAACGTGTTTATATCCATGTTTAATTTCTTTATCAGTTATGTAGTTTTGTAAAGTTCTAAATATTGTATAACCATTAGGAAGCCATAAAGGAAGTCCTTTACCGACTAAATCACTTAACATGTAGATTTCTAAATCTTTGGCTATTTTTCTATGATCTCTTTCCTTTGCTTCCTCTAACTCATTTAAATGAGTTTCTAATTCTTCTTTAGTAGGAAAACATACTCCATAGATTCTTTGAAGCATTTTATTGTTAGAGTCACCTTTGTAATATGCTCCACTAAATTTTATTAGTTTAAAATTCTTTAAAAGTTTAGTTGTTTCTACATGTGGACCGCGACAAAGATCGGTAAAATCACCTTGTGAATAAATACTGATTACCTCATCGTCATCCATTTCATTTATTAAATCTATTTTATATGGATTATTTTTAAATAAATCTAATGCTTCCTCTTTAGATATTTCTTTTCGAACAATTCTCTTGTCAGATTTAGCACACTTTTTCATTTCAGACTCGATTTTTTTGATATCTTCATCTGTTAATGTTTTGTTTCCTAGGTCTATATCGTAATAAAATCCTTCCTCAACAACCGGTCCAACCCAAAGTTTAGCATCTGGATAAATGTGCATAACTGCTTGTGCTAAAAGATGTGCACAAGAGTGATTTAAAGTATTTAGTTTTTCGTTTTCTTTAAAGTTTACCATGTCTTTTATTCCTTTCTATTAATTAAATAATAAAAAGATGGTACCCAAAGGAGCGCTTATGCACGGTACCATCCTTAATTTTTCTTAATTTTGCTTTAACGCGCTAGCGTGACTTATTAGTCCCCTCAGAAAGTAGTAATTTAATAATCATTTATTAACTTTCACCAACCGTTAATTCTCTGTTTAAATTTTTATTAAATCGTGTCTTTCTTCCTCGGTTTACATGGGTATTGTAACACAAACAATTTTTTAATGCAATATTCTTTCACTATTTTCCTGTAATCTCATTGCTAATTTTGCCATAGCAAAATTAAGGCTGTCTTCATCTAATGGATCTTTTAAATATTCAATTACATCCACAAAATTTCTAAATCTTTGATAAGCTGGATTGAACTGTAGATTCAAAAGGAAAAAATATTTTTCGTTTGAGTCTATTGAATCATCCATCATCATTCTATTTAATTCATCAACCAAATTCTTTATTCTGTCTAACATTGTTATTAATACTGGATCCAACTTTTCTAATTCCTGTGTAATCAATTCTTCCTTTTCATTTAAAGTCATAAAAATCCCCCCGTTTTCTAATTAATTTTTTTGAATATCAATAAATAAATCGTGACCATTTATATCGATTTGTTCTTTTGCATCTTCACTAACAGATATTTCTGTTGCAAGAACTTCATTTGCTATATATTCTTTATGTTTTTCGATTGCTGAATTTACATCTTCATCAGTTTTGTATTTGATAGTAATTCTATCTTCTATATCAAAGTCTTTTTCTTTTCTTAGATTTTGAACCTTTGATACTACTTCTCTTGCAAGTCCTTCTAGTATTAAACTTCTATCTAGCTCAGTATTTAAGATAACAAATCTATTGTTTTGCATTCCTACATCAAAACCGTCTTTAGCACTAATTTTTACATCAACCATATCTTTGGTAATATCAAGTCTACCACCATCGAAATCGATTGTTATAATTTCTTCTTTTAGAAGACTGTTTACATCCTCATCTGGTAAATCTTTTAGTGCATCAGTAAATTCCTTTATTTTAGATTTAAACATTTCTCCAACAACCTTAAAGTTTGGTTTGATAGTAAAATTCATATACTCAGATAAATCATCTATGTAAGTTACTTTCTTAACATTTAATTCTTCTTTTATTAAATCAGTTAAATCTCCTATAATGGTCTCATATTTACCATCAATTAAACATTCACTTAGAGGCTGACGAACTTTTATTCTAGCAGTATCTCTAACAAAACGTCCTGTTGAAATTAAATCTCTTACTAAATCCATTTTAGTTTCAATATCTTTATTAATTTGTTTTTCATTACATTCAGGATACTTTGTAAGATGAACAGATTTTTCACCAGTTAGTTTTGTATATATTTCGTCACTTATAAATGGAACAAATGGTGCGATTAATCTAGTTAAGACTTCTAAACAATCATAAGTTGTCTTATATACACCCATTTTGCTTTCATTCATTTCTGATGCCCAGAATCTTCTTCTGTTTCTTCTAATGTACCAATTAGATAAATCATCATTTACAAAGTAAACTATTTTTCTCATTGATTTGTTTAAATCAAATTCATCTAAATCTGCTCTAACTTCCTTGATTAATCTGTTTAATTTAGATAATAACCATTTATCTATTTCTTCTAAATCTTCATAATCAAGTTTAATTTTTTTAGCATCGATACCATCTGCATTGGCATACATTTGGAAGAATGTATAAGTGTTCTTTAAAGTGTTGATAAATTTTGAGCTTATTTCTTGTACACCCTTTACATCAAATTTAAGTGGTGTCCAAACTGGAGATACGTAAAGTAAATAACTTCTTACAACGTCTGCTCCGTATTCATTCATTATATCAATTGGATCAATTATATTACCAACGGATTTACTCATTTTTTTGCCTTCGGCATCAAGCATCATATCGTTAACGACAACGTTTTTAAATGAAGACTGACCACTTATTATAGTTGATATTACTAAAAGAACATAGAACCAACCTCTTGTTTGGTCAACACCCTCAGCAATAAAGTCTGCAGGAAACTGTTCTTCAAATAGTTTTTTGTTTTCAAATGGGTAATGGTACTGTGCGTAAGGCATGACCCCAGAATCAAACCACACATCAAGTACATCTGGAACTCTAGACATCTCCATATTACATTTATCACATTTAATATGTAATTTATCAACAAAAGCTCTGTGTAAATCGATATCACTATCTTTGAATTTTTCAATAGATTTTTCTTTTAATTCTTTAATAGAACCAATTACTTCCATATTTCCACATTCACAAGTCCATACAGGAAGTGGTGCACCCCAGAATCTATTTCTAGATATACCCCAATCTACCATGTTTTCAAGCCAGTTATTAAATCTTTTTTCACCTATATAATCAGGATACCAATTAATTTTATTGTTTTCTTCAATTATTTTATCTTTATAATCAGTATTTCTTACATACCAAGCATCTTTTGCATAATAGATTAAAGGATTTTTACATCTCCAACAATGTGGGTAATTATGATTAATTTTAACCTTTTTAAATAGTTTATCTTCTTCTTTTAAATATTTAATAATATCTATTTCAAGTTCAGGATCTGTAACAAGTCTTCCTTCCCAAGGTCCTTTGGTATATTTACCATCTTTACCTACAGGGTTAACAACCTCAATTTTGTATTTTTGACAGACTTTAGAGTCATCATCACCAAATGCAGGAGCAATATGCACGATACCAGTACCATCTTCCATGGTTACAAAATCTGCACAGGTTATCTTTAATGCATTTTTACCAAGTGTTAAAAAAGGCATTAATTGTTCATACTCTAAACCTTCTAGATCTTTACCTTTAAAGGTTTCAACTACTTCATAACCTTCACCTAGTACGGTTTCTGCTAGTTTTTCTGCTACAACAAAATATATATCTTTAGATTTAACTTTTACATAAGATTCGTTTGGATTAACACACAACGCTTCATTAGCAATTAAAGTCCAAGGTGTTGTTGTCCAAACTATTGCATATGCATCTAGTTTTTTAATTTTAAATGTAACATAAACTGTATTAACAGATACTTCTTTATATCCTTGAGCAACCTCATGACTAGATAATTCAGTTCCACATCTATAGCAATATGGAAGTACTTTATTGCCCTTATACAAAAGTCCTTTTTTATGCATTTCTTTAACGATCCACCATTCTGACTCGATGTAATCATTTGAACAGGTTATATAAGGATTATCAATATCAATAAATTGACCCATTTTCTCGGTTACTTCATTAACTAAATCAGTATTTGATACTGTCTCAGTTTGACATTCTTCACAAAATCTTTCAATGCCAAAGTTTTCAATATCAGTTTTAGTTTTAAATCC
>CADBSQ010000118.1 GCA_902797415.1 uncultured Erysipelotrichaceae bacterium
ATCTGCATTTTTCACCCCTCCTTCATTTTTACAATAAATTATATCATAATTTTTTATTTTTTGCAAGGAGGGGTGAACGTGGAATAAATCAATCCATCCAATTTACGATAACCATCGCGCTCCAAAAACAAGAAAAAAGACCCCATACAATAACAAAAATAAGATTCATTGTAGAAGGATTCTGTTGAAATTGACAACAGCTAAGTCCTGTCCCAATAAGGCTAACTATTGTCCAAATAAGAACTATAATTTTATTCATATTAAATTTTTCCTCGTGTAATATACTGAAATTCATCAGGACTTACTGATGTAATTCCATGAGAAAGGCAAAGCTGTTCAACTTCTTCAAAAGAAGGATCATAAGATAGCTCTTTACGAACTGCATTTAATTTTGCAGTGCGGGTATCTACTAAACTATCCATGCCTTCTGCTTCTGCCATATACATAAAATATCCTGATTTTACCATATCGTTAAATTTCATGGTTCCACCTCATAAACAATAGTAAGAAAATAATTAATTTCATTCGGAGCAATACTTAGATTGATAATATGCCGTTTCGGATAATTTAACTGCCAAGATCTAAGTAAATTGTTAGCTTCCCCGCTGTTGTTGACTGGGAAAATGTCAAGTTGAACAAATTTCATACTACACTTCCTTTATTGTATAATTTATTATACTAAAAATTTTATTTTTTTGCAAGAGTAGTAATTCGAAGTTGGGCGGCCGCACTTGACAATGATTATTTTTTTTGATATAATAAAGTAAAGATCTTAAGAGATAAGGAGAGATTATTATGGATAATAAACCAGATTTAGAACTATTAGAAAAGCGGGTTGCCGCACTTGAGCAATTAACTAAAAAAGTTTTTACTTTAATTAAAGATCAGAATGAAGTTATTAAAAAAATAACTGAAGTATTAGCTGTTATTATGAAAAAGGTTACAGTTTTAGGATTGGGGTCAACAGATCAAAATGAATGAAGAAACCCAAGCAATTCGTGAACTTATGGAGGGGTATATCACGGCGGGAGTTAAAGTTACTGAAATTACTGATGATGGTAAAGTAATTTTTTCAGTACCTAGCATGAATGATTTATCTCTTCAAGATGGAGCTATGCTATCTGGGCAAATTTTATTGGAAGTTGCAAGTGAAATGTTTTTACAAAACGGATTAAATCCAGAGGGGTCAATTCGAGATGAATATTGGACATCATCTATGGCGGATGATGCTTATAGACAATTTAAGGGGATACCATGTTTACTTTAAACGATATTAAACCATTAGTGATGGTAGAGGGAGCAAAAGCGGTAATTGTTAAGATTAATTCTAATGATGCAGAATTAATGGATGAAAGTCTTAGAAAAAATATTGGTAATCAAATTAAAAAAGCAACAAAACTCCCTGTTATTTTTGTTCCTAATGGAATTGATATAGAAATTTCAAAAGAAGGGTAAGAAAATGGCGGCAGCTGAAACTCCTCTGTGGCTAATCCAAATTGATGAATTTGCAGATGCCTTAAATGAGCGGGCGCTGCAACGAAGTGAACCCTTTTATAGAATAGAATGTAAAAACGACGTCGAATATATGAAGAAGGCGGCGCGCCTTTTAAAAGTAATGACGGTAGCATATTCTAATTTGAGTAATCAAGTAAATGCGTTTTATACTAAGGAACAGAAACTTACGAATCAAGTTGAAGAGGTTGTTGAAATTGTTCAAAATCAAATAGAAGTGTTACCGGATTGACCGTGGCCAAAGCACGACCGCCGCGTCATTTAGGTAAAATTTGTAAGTTACAAAAATAAGCAAGTGGTTCCCGAAAGACGCAGATGGTAAAATTTGTAAGTCACATGGAAAAAAATGTAAGTTAGTAGGTAAATTTTATATATTTTATTTAAGTAATAAAAATAGAAAAAATAATAAGTAAAATAATAAAACTGGTAAAATTTGTAAGTCACATGGTAAATTTTGTAAGTTAGATAGAAAAAAAGTATAGTAAAAAATGTAAGTTTGATGGGCAAAAAAGAAAAATTTAACTATGTGGTTTTTCATGATATGGTGAAAGGGCGTGAAAAACCATGAAAGAGATACAGAAAAGGTTTCCTGCAGAGACTACAATGGAAAGGTCAACGTTTTTAAATAATAAAGAAATAGATGGATTATTATATGCTTATTTTCAAAATTTATCTAGACCAGTTTGTATAGATGAAGAAAATAAAATTTATGAAACTAGAGTGGATAAAGCGTATATACCTTCTCAAATAGAGTTATGTAAACAAGTTAGAATAAAAAGTACATCTACTTTAAGAAAACGTATGGGAGTACTTCTTAATACGGGGTATCTTATAGATAAAGGTGAATATTATGTATTACCACAAGTAGAAGAGCAATATTTAGGCATACCTTTGGAAACATTAAAATTTTTTGTAGATACTTTAAAAGTAGATGTTGTTAAGGTATATATTTATTTAGGACAGAGATATAAATATGCTCAAAGTATACATACTTTATACAGTTTTGATAAGGAAGAAATACTTACACATCTAGGGAGATCCGCAGGAAAAAGTGGGTATGAATTTGTTAATCATGCGCTAGATGCTTTAATTAATAATGGTTTAATTAGGGTAGTTGAATTTAGAGACGGCAAAAAACCTTGTATGAGATTAGTTGAGTTTAATACTACATATAAGCAAAATTTACTTTAAGCAAGTGGTAAAATTTGTAAGTCACAAATGGTAAAAAATGTAAGTCACATGGTAAAAAATGTAAGTATATCTAAATAATATATATATTAAATACTAAATAAAGGCGGAGTGTGTTTTCTTTGCATGATCCAATTGTGTTAGTTTTCTTCGAGCCTTCGGCTCTCCGAAAAAACACAATTGGATGCCGCCCCGCCCC
>CADBSQ010000119.1 GCA_902797415.1 uncultured Erysipelotrichaceae bacterium
GGTGTTTTTTCAAAGTTTATTTGGTTTAATGTTTTCTTTAAGTGATGATTTTAATTTTTATAATAGACTAATTATTCTTTTTAATTTGTTGCCTATTTATCCTTTAGATGGTTTTAATTTTTTTAGACTCATATTAGAGGTTTTTATGCCCTTTAAAGCGTCTTTAAAGTTGTCTATGGTTATCTCCCTTATCTTTACAATAATTCTTTTTAAATCCTTTAATTTTAATATCTTAATGTTTTTATTTTTAATCGTGATGCAGTATAAAGAATATAAATCACATAAGTATTTATTAAATAGATTTTATTTAGAAAGATTAAACAATTTATTTACATTTAAAAAAATAAAACATATTAATAAGATTTCATCTATGTATAAAAATAAAACTAATATTTTAAATGGAGAAGATGAACATACTTTTTTAAAACAATATTTTTACAATCACTAAATCTTATGTTAAAATGTTTATGTGGAAGTGATAAAATGAAAAGTGGATTTGTAAGTATTGTTGGAAGACCTAATGTTGGTAAGAGTACACTTTTAAATGCAATTGTGGATGCTAAAGTTGCTATAACAAGCAAAGTACCTGGGACAACAAGAAATACAATTGAAGGAATATATAATGATAAAAATACACAAATTATTTTTATAGATACACCTGGAATACACAAACCTAAAAGTAAACTTGGTAAATATTTAAATAAAGAAGCTTATACTGTATTAAAAGATATAGATGTTATACTTTTTTTGGTGGAGGCAGATAAATCATATGGCCCAGGGGATGAGTTTATTATAAGGACATTTAAAGATAAAAACATACCCGTTATACTTGTTATTAATAAAGTAGATAAGATTACTAATGAGCAGTTAGTTGATAAGATAAAAGAGTATAAAGATTTATATCCATTCTCTGATGTAGTGCCTATAAGTGCCTTAACTGAAAAAAATGTAAGAGAATTAATTAAAGTTATTAGAACATATTTAACTGATAGCATGAAGTATTATGGAGAAGATACCATAACTAATTTAAATCCTAAATTTATGATCAGCGAGTTAGTTAGAGAAAAGGTGTTAAGATTAACTAATGATGAGGTTCCACATTCTATAACATGTGAAACAACGCATTATGAAGTTAAAAAAGATATAGTTGAAGTATATGTAGATATTATTGTTGATCGAGACTCTTTAAAAAAGATTATAATCGGAAAAAACGGTTCAATGCTTAAAAAAGTAGGTACTCTTGCAAGAGAAGACATTGAAACTATGTTTGGAAGAAAAGTATATTTAGAGTTGTACTGTAAGACAGTAGAAAACTGGAGAGAAAGAGAAAACTATTTAAAAGAATTTGGCTTTATTAATAAAAATGAATAAAAAAAATGCTCCTATCACATAATTTAAGTGAAGGGGGATTTCTTGTGAATAAAAAGAAAAAAGCTTGGAATAAGTTTAAGGCTAGTGGGAAAATAAAAGATTACTTAGATTATAAAAAAATATCAGACGAGGAGTAATAAATTGATTAAAGAATTTACAGGAATAGTAGTAAGTGAAACACTGTATGGTGAATCAAGTAAAATAATAAACGTTTTAACAGAGTCGAGTGGCATTGTTGGCATAATGGCAAGAGGTGCTAAAAAGGTTAAAAGTAAACTTAGAAGTGGAACCGAAAAATTTACTATTGGTACTTTTAATGTTTATTATCATGAAGGTAAACTTTCTAAACTAATTAGTGTAGACATTGTAAATTCTTTAATAAATATAAAAAGTGATATTGTAAAAATAGGTTATCTAACATATGTTACAGAACTAGCTTATCAATGTGCAAGACAAAACACATCAAACGATATATATAAAATATTAATAAGTACTATTAATAAAATGGAAGAAGGGCTAGAGCCTAAAATTTTAACAAACATTCTCGAAGTAAAAATGCTAGACTATTTAGGTGTCCCCATTGAGCTTGATAAATGTGTTCTATGTGGTTCTAACAAAGACATAATCACTTTTAGCAATAAAAATGGTGGTTTAGTATGTAAAAAATGTTATACAAATGAGATAATCTATGACAATAAAACTGTTTTAATGTTAAGAGCATACTACCATATTGAGATAAGCTCTATAAAAAGTTTAGACATATCTAAAAAAACTAGTGATAATATAAATATAATTTTAGAACATTATTATCATGACTATACAGGTCTATACTTAAAGAGTAAGAAGTTTTTAGAAGAAATAAATTCAATATAAAAAATCACACAAGACAGTGTGATTTTTAATTGTTATTTTAAGGATTGGTTTGTTGGTTGTTTTCGCCGCCTTCGCCTGTTTCGCCGCCTTCACCGCCACCATCTTCAGGTGTTTCGCTGCCTGGATTTTCAGGTTCAGCTGGTGTTTGTGGTTCAGGTTCAGGTTCTTTATAATCGAATTTAGCAGTTACTTCAACACCACTCGATGTACTACCATCATATATTGAATATCTAGATTTAACAATAAATGTTGCACTAGATTGTTTACTAACTGATGTAGTAAATGTTGTACCATCTGTTTTACCAATACTTCTTATGTTTCCATTTGGATCTTTTATAAATATTTCATATACGACTGTACCTATATACTTATTATTATATGCAATTCTATTTTGATAATATCTATCAGAGAATTTAGATTTATGTTTTGCAAAATAACTTTGCCAGTATGAAGGTGATATTGCATTAGGAGTATCTATCGCTGACCAAGAAAGTTTTACTTGCTCACCAGATACTGAAGCATTAAGATTTGATACATTACTTAATTGTGAGTAAACAGCATTAGATGATGTTGGTTCAGTTCCTTTTTTAAACCATTCTGTACTTCTTAGTGAACCAGGTGTAGATCCACTTGCAAGCTGTACTGGGTTTGTACCAAGTTCAATAGTAACCTTAACAACACCGTCTGGTTGTTTCCATCTAGAGCCAGATTTCATTATTCTACCTGTTAAGGCTTGAGTAATTAATTTTCTAGCAGTCCAACCTTCGTTTTCAGTTAAATAATGTGTAGAATCTATTTTATCGTATCCATACCATGTAGCAATTGCATAATCAGGAGAGTAGGCTACTTGCCATGCATCGCCAATTGCGCTTCTTGCTAAACCGTATCTACTAATAACATCTCTATCAACACTACTAGTACCAGTTTTACTAGCTAAGTCTGTTCCACTTACATATCCGGCTTGAATATGTCCTCCATCAACAGCATATTTTAAAATCATGTTAATCATAAATGCTGTTTCTTCACTCATTGCTTTTTTCTTTTTAGGAGTGTAAGTATAAGTTTCGTTTGAATCATTGTAAACTATTTTAGTAAATGAATAAGGTTTAATATAATATCCGCCACGAGCAAATGCACCATATGCTGCAGATAACTCTAATGGACTAACACCATTAAACGCTCCGATAGAAGCACTTTCAAGTATTTGTCCGTTATGATACTCTGGTTTAATACCTAAGTTAGTAACAAATTCGTTTTTATCTTCTTGCTCAGTAGCTTGGAAAGCTTGAAGGGCAGGGATATTTCTACTTCTTGCGAGTGCCTCTCTAATAGTTAAAACACCCATATATCTATTATCTACGTTATTAATTGGTGTACCATCTGAATAGGTATATTTATCATCGATAACTGTAGAACCAGTTCCCCAACCAGCATATTCAATAGCAGGACCGTAGTCAAATATTGGTTTTGCAGTTGAACCAGGTTGTCTATCTATCTCAGTTGCATAATTATATGTTCTAGATCCCGTTTTGTTTCTTCCAGAACCAACTGCAACAACTGCACCAGTTTTAACATCGGTAACAGCAATACCACATTGTACAACATCATTTACCCAATTATAAGTTTTCCCTGCATATAAATCGTTTATAGCATCTTGTTTTTCCTTATCCATAGTAGAGTAAATGCTCATTGATACTTTATACGGACTTAATTTAGTTTTCTTTTCTACTTCTGATACTACTGTATCAACAAAGCCTTGATATTCTAATACTTCTTCTGTTCTTCCCACTAGAAGATCTTCAACCTTAATCTTTTTAGCAATTTCTGCTTCTTCTTTAGTAATATATTTGTGTCTAACCATTAAACTTAAAACTGTATTCTTTCTAGAATTAGCATTTTCTGGATATACATATGGATCATATGCACTTGGTGCTTGGAATAAACCAGCAATAGTAGCTGCTTCTGCTAAGTTAAGTTCACTAACACTTTTACCAAAATAAGTTTCACTAGCTTGTTCAACACCATAAGATTGACTTCCTAGGAATGGTTGGTTAACATAAAATTCCATTATTTCTTGTTTAGTGTAAGATTTTTCAACCTTAAATACTGCCATGTATATATCAGTAAACTTTCTTATA
Source organism: uncultured Erysipelotrichaceae bacterium (assembly GCA_902797415.1). Classification (GTDB taxonomy): domain Bacteria; phylum Bacillota_I; class Bacilli_A; order RF39; family UBA660; genus RUG11867. Next base: position 4,383 of record CADBSQ010000119.1, read on the forward strand.
ATACCCTTTATACCACTTGAAACTGTACCATTATAAGTATTCTTAACAATCTGCATAGTAAGAGTTGAACCACCACCGGCATCACTATGACCAGCGAGCTGACCAGCAACCGCTTTACTAAATCTAAATAAGTCTATTCCATTATGCTGAAAATACTTTGAATCCTCTGTAGCAATAATTGCATCAATCAAAATCTCTGGTAATTCATCATAAGTAACATTATCTCTTCTTTCCTGACCAAGCTCAGCAAGAACATTCTTATTAGTATCATATATAATAGAAGAACTTGACTTATAAAGCTGACTTACTTCGAATTTAGGAGCAGATATTACAATAAATAAAACAAATGCAATAGCAAGACCAGAACAAACAATAAATACACTCATCAAAGCAATTAATAGCTTATGTCCTACTGTTTTTTTCTTGCCTTTTGAACTCCTTGTCTTTTTAGTTTTATTTCCTCTCAAAGACTCCTTGATTCTTTTAGGACTTTTCAATTTTAATTTTGTTTTTTTAGCTTTTGCCATTTTCTATACCTCTTTCTTTAAAATAAACTTCATCAACCGCATCTAAATAATCTAATATTGGTCTTATTTTAAGATTGATTTTTTTTGCATTTTTTTCAAAAAAACTAATTGGTATACTTTTTCTTTCGTTTGTTTCTATAAAGAAAAGTAAATCTTCCCCCTTAAGTAAATAATATGCATCATTAATATTAACTATTAGAAATGATATAGCGCCATGATCTAAAATTCTTCTTAAATGCTTTATTTGATGTTCATGGATATTTGATAAAGGAAAACTCGTTTTTGATTTAGACTCCTTTGCTTCAAAATCAATATATTTGCCTTTATAAATACCGTTATAATCAAATGTAGATTTTTCTTTAAAAAATGCTTTTTTTATTTCCCCTTTTTTATAATCTACATCAACTAAACCAATAGGTGTAGGTTTCTTATAAATAACAGCCTTATTCATTTCTAAGTAATAATCATTTGCATCATTTATAAGTGATTCAAGATTCATCCCTCTATTCTTATAATTGATATAATTTTTAATGTATTTTTTACCATTTGGATAAAACAATTTAAATCACCATATTAATTATACTCCAAAGTTGATTTTTTTTCTACAGAATTAATATATTTTTTAAAATTTGTTTACATATAATTTGTTTTCTGTTATTCTTACAGTAAGGGGAGAAGAAACACAAAAAACAGATGCTGTAACAGTATTTAACAATAGATTTAAACGTTTCGATGGTACCCAAAACGGTGCAAAAATTAAATCTGTGTTAACCTTCATATCTTCTTCAAACCGAAGAAACAGGGTATTTTGCAGCAAACGAAATTTATAAAATAAAGAAAAATACTTCATTCATTTTACTTTTTGAAGTGGAGTATTTGCACTTTATA
>CADBSQ010000120.1 GCA_902797415.1 uncultured Erysipelotrichaceae bacterium
ATCAACCGCTTCATACATAGATGCCTGAGTTATTTCTTTAACCATATAATAATCTTGCTCACTAGTGGTGGTCATATCTGTAACCACCATAATAACTACAGTAATTGCAAGTCCAAGGGCTATTATCCACCAGCCCCAAAAAGCTTCTTTCATTTACACCACCACCTACTCTATAAACCTTTCATTTTTAGCTTTTATTATATCTCTTGAAGCATCAATCAAGCTTGTGTTTGAAGTAGTATTTGATAGTCCCTCTAAACCTAAGCGAGCACAAGCATCAGTAGAATTTTCTTTTCCTAGACAATCTAACAATCTACTTCTATAATAAAAACCTTTTGTATTTTCTCGGTCAGAATCACTAATGTAGAGCGAAGTGTTATCATCGTAATGATGTCGTGAGTTGTAATCCCTAATTCTAGCCATTGTTGACGGTGTTAATCTAAATGAGAAGTGATCAGAATTCTTATAACTATCTTCTGCTGGATCAGTTGTTTTCGCCTCAGCACCGATTAACTTTTGATAATTAAAAGTGGTTTTAATTAAATTTATAATATCGTTTGCCTGTGTTGTCGTCCAGTTGTAGCCATAGTTCCTAGCAGATTGTGGTAATGGATCTCTTACATCAATGGTCCTATAAAAGAAATTAACTTTTTTTGGTTCATTGCCACCCGGATATTTAACAATATTATCTTCTATTTTGTACGTACAAGTATATTCTGAGTTAGCATCATTATTATTAAACATATTATAATCTTTACTGATCTTTTCATCAAGATCTGACCCAGAATTTATTCTTCTTGTATTATCAGTTAAACCCTCTATAGTTAAACTATAATTATGAGTTTGATCTAAAGTTTTTAAACTGACAGGCACACTATTGTTACTTAAGAAGATAGAGTGATCATTAGATGATTCTGCAACATTACCTGTCGGTATTGAAACATAATAGTCTTTGGTTGAGTACGTCCAAGTCTTAGTCTGTGTTTTTTTAATGTAATGGATATCAGCAATATTTACAGGTGTTCCATTAATAGTATAAGTACACTGCAATGGATTTAAACTGCTGCACGAAATTCCAGTAGCAGAAATGTTACTTTCTTTATTATATTTATTTGTATCATTGAAAGAACTATCATTTAAATTTTTAGAACTTATGCTTTCACTAGTTGTTTTTGAAATTACTGTTTCTCCTGAATCACTAGTTAAATCTGAAGTTAATATTTGATTTTTAAACATTGGATCATCTTTGAATTCTTCATCTTCATATTTAAATTTAACATCTGGATTTGAATTATTTGAGTACAAACCAGGTGTAAATGAGAAACATTTATTTATTTTATTAATATATTCTGTTTGGATACGATTTTTCCACACTTCCTCACTTTCACCAGTCTGGATAGGATCGTTAGCAATATCATTATAGATTTCTTCGGTTGCAATTTTTGCATAGCATGAACGCTTCATTGTAATTTTTGGTCCAACACCTGCACCATCGTATAAATCTAGGTTGAAGTAAGTACCAGAATAAGCAGCCTTTTTGCCCGGTAATTCCATATCAATATCATCTAAACATACAACATCGCAATACTTGTTATCACTAGCATTTTGAATTTTAAATCCTGACGTACCTACAGTTTCACTAACATTATCAAAGTTTTCTAAACAAACATGCGCCTCATCTGTTTCATAAAAGCTTCCCTTGTTATTATCAACATCTGTTCCAGATGTTTGCACTTTACATTCAGGAATATCTGGATTATAGTTTGGGTCACAGTGAGTAGTTTTTTCTTTTGCACAGTAAGCAATATTGACGATTACGGGTTGAAGCAAAGTCGATAAACCACTAGCACTTGTAAGAATTTCATCTTCTATAGCATCGTCATTTAATGAACCATCAGCGTTACATAGCTTCTTCTGATTTGCCGCTAATATAGTATCCGCTCTATAAGTTCTGGTAACGTCTAATGACATAGAAACTACATTATTATCGCCATCAAATACATAGTCTTTTGGTTCAACAACTAGTCCACTCTTATCTGGTAATAGATCATGAACTAATAAAGCATTATCTATCTTTGCAGACGGTACATAATTTATACCATCTTCTAAATAGATAGGATTAGGTTTTTGTCCATTATTGTAAGAGTTATAGATAATATATGATCCTTCTATACTGTTTTCGCCAAAACTAGATCGAGAAAGATGTATCGCTGAACGATCACCTACATCAACCAAGCGGCCATCTTGAAGAACTTTAGAATACTTTTTTAAATAATCATCAAGCCCTTTTACTTCATTAGTGATGCTTATATGTGAAATTATAGGCTTACCACTAAGTTCATACTTATCTTTATCATATTCCCCACCCGCAATGGTTGCAATCGATGGAATAACAGTATCAACACTATTTTTTCTAGTAAATCTGCCACCACTACTAATACTTTCACAAATAGGTCTTCTATTACCTGGACTTAATGTCTCCATAAGAAACAATCTGTCTTCTCTAAGCATGATTGGATAATTTGAATCTACATCAGAACATAACTGATTTGTTTGCGAAGTATAATTAAATGGAGGCGGGGTTTCCACACCGATATGAAATTCCAAGCTTCCAGATACTTCGAGCCACATTGCTGGAATATTTATATTATAATCATTACTTCCAGGTTTAACGGTTCCGCTAGAACAATTATTGTTAGTTTTAATTTTATAACCAGAGTACCCCATCCCTTTTATATAAAAAGTCGATCTATCAAGAATTGTATACTTACTAGTGTTATTAGCTTCAAGCATTACACCTGAACAATGTGTCATATTCGAATCAGTACCTCTTTTAGGATGTGCCCTATTCGCCATTGAATGTCCATACTTAGTTTCATTAAAACTAGTTAGGTAAACATTGTCAGAAGTTACACCTCTTGATTCACTAGGTGATACATAACCATGAAAGTCAATCCAGTCTGAACATGCTTTTCCAGGCGAACATTCAATATCTCGCCAATCAGCAAATCCCTTGCTGTTATTAACGTTCGTTACTTTAATTTTAATTTGAAGTGCATAATCATCCGCTGTTTTAACATTTACGCCATCGGCTACAGCTTTTTCCACAGCTGCTTTAATATCAAATTTATCAATCTTAAATCCGCCTCTATAATGTGGTGTAAGATAGTTGTTTCGTTGTAATTTAGACATTTTCCAATAGCAGTTATAACCACCATTATAGAATGGGCAAGTACTTCTAAATAGGTCACCACTCCAGTGATCATACTTAATATTTTCAGAAGGTACTGGTAGACTTACTTGCCTTGATTTGCTATAGAGTTGAAACTTATAAGTAACATTTTTTTGATACTGGCCTTGTTCATACCCACCACCATCTTTAGTATAACAATATTCATTTAAATTTCCACCGTCACTAACGATGTTTGTCCAACCTTTTAAGTAAGCAAATCCACTCATGGTAAGAACATTATCTTTTAAATCAAAAGCATCTATGTAAAACATCTTACCTGTTCCATAATCACCGCTTGATGATTTACCAACATCTCCCTTAAAAGCATCACCTTGGTTTGAATAAGTACATGCAGCATTAACAATGATAGGTAAAAAACCAAATGCAACGAGCATTAAACATGTTATAAACTTATTTTTCATGATAAATCACCTATGCTTTCTTTTCTTTTTTTAAGTATTAATGCCACTAAAACTAGTGTAGCTAGTATAATGGAAACTAATATTAATATAAGTGCAATAGATGTTTTAGGATTACTTTCTTTCTCTTCTTCTGTATATACAGTGTTATCGTCCCATATTTTACCATTTGGGTTACCAGAATAAGTTGGTAAATAAATAGATGTTTTTTTAAGTATTATACTGCTGCATTTATTATTAATGTATTCAATAGTATATATACCACCTACATAACCAGTTATTTTAGATGTATTACTATCATATCTTCTAGTGTAATCATTACTATATACTTTTATTAAATAATCGTTTGGAATATTATCAAACTTTATTGCATAGATTCCTTTTGATCTTTTTTCTTTAAATTGTGTATAATCTCCCTGTTCCATTAATATCTCTTTATCATGTTCAACGTCCATTTTTATACTTTCAATTTCAGTTTTGTAACGATTAATATCAGACTGAGTACATTCTTCTGCATGTGAAATGATTGGAAAATATACCATAAACAAAAGTAAAATCGGTAGAATTATCTTTTTCATATTTTCCACCCACCCTTTTTCATTTTGTTATCATCAATGTTGTGTTTTACAATAATTATTAAAACTACAACAAATGTAATTAAAACGGCGATTATAGCAATACGTTTACTGTTTTCACTTAAAAACGTTTTTATTCTTGATTGTTTTGGTTCAGATTTTTTCTCATTATTTTCAGA
>CADBSQ010000121.1 GCA_902797415.1 uncultured Erysipelotrichaceae bacterium
ACTTACTAGAAAAGTTGAGGAAAAGATTATGGGACATATGGCAGGACCACTTCCTATTCTTTTTCTTATCATTGGCTTAGTTATAGGAGCAGTTGGTGTAACCATTCTTATAGCTATTACAGGCTTTGGTGTTGGTAAAAAAGCGGAAAAAATAATTGCTGATGCCAAAAAAGAAGCTGACAAGCACAAAAGAGATGCTATTTTAGAATTAAAACAAGAAACACACAAATTAAAACAAGAAACCGACAAAGAGGTTAAAGAAAAAAAGAAAGAAATTTTAAACAATGAATCTCGTTTGTTAGAAAGAGAAAAATCTTTAGATAAAAGAGAAGAACTTCTTCAAAAGCGTGATAACGCGTTAGAACAAAAGAATACTAATTTAATGCAGATGCAAGCAAAATTCCAAGAAAAAGAAGAAGAAATGTCTAAACTTCTTAAAGAAGAAATGGAAAAACTTGAGCAAATTGCAAAATTCTCAAAAGAAAAAGCTAAAAAGTTAATATTAGAACGCGTTGAAGAAGAAATGTCTAAAGAAATCTCTACAATGATTAAAGAAAAAGAATCAGAAGCTAAATTAGTAGCTGATAAAAAAGCTAAAGATATTATAGTTGAATCTATGCAAAGATATGCATCAGATATCGCTAGTGAGCAAACAGTTACAACAATTACACTTCCAAATGACGATATGAAAGGTCGCTTAATTGGAAGAGAAGGAAGAAACATAAGAACTATTGAAGCAGTAACTGGAGTTGATTTAATAATAGATGATACTCCTGAAGTTATAGTTATTTCTACATTTGATCCATTTAGAAGAGAAATTGCTAGAATAACTATTGAAACATTGATAAAAGATGGTAGGATTCATCCTGCAAGAATAGAAGAACTTTATGATAAAGTTTGCAAGGATATGAATGCTAAGATCTTAGAAATTGGTAATGAAACAATTACAGAGCTAGGTCTTACTAAGTTCGAACCTGAATTAGTTAAATTAATTGGTAGATTAAAATTTAGAAGTAGTTATGGCCAAAATGCACTAGCACACTCTATCGAAGTTGCTAAGCTTTGCGGACTTATTGCTGGTGAACTAAATGAAAACATTAGTTTAGCTAAAAGAGCAGGATTACTTCATGATATAGGAAAAGCTATCGATACTGAAATAGAAGGTAGTCACGTTGAAATTGGTGTGAATATTGCTAAAAAATATCATGAAGACAAGATTATTATTGATGCTATAAAATCACATCACAATGATGTAGATGTTAAGAGTGTAATTGGTTGGATAGTTCAAATTGCTGATACACTTTCAGCAGCAAGACCGGGTGCAAGAAATGAATCTTTGGAAAACTATCTAGAAAGATTAGAACAATTAGAAACTCTAGGCAAAGAAATAAAAGGCGTTGAAAAAGCATATGCGGTTCAAGCTGGAAGAGAATTAAGAGTAGTTGTTTCACCAGACGAAATTGATGATGCAACAAGCTATAAAATTGCTAAAGATCTAAGAGATAAAATCGAAGAACAAATGCAATATCCAGGAACAATAAAAATAACAGTTATAAGAGAAGTAAGAGCTGAAGAAGAAGCAAAATAGTTCTTGCTTTTTTTTTATTTTTTGCTAAACTATATATAGAGTAAGAAGGTGATTAGTTGGAAACTATTTTATTGTTATTAATATCAATAGTGCCCGTTATAGGCCTAGCTTACTATATATATGACAAAGACTATGAAAAGGAATCATCTTCCTTATTATTTAAACTAATTATGGGTGGTATTTTAGTTGTGATACCCGCAGCTTCTATTGAATCACTAGCTGGAAACTTATTCCCTGATTCATATAACATGACAACTATACAATTTTTAGTTTATATCTTAATTGATATTGCATTTGTTGAAGAAGTATTTAAATGGTTTATGGTTTATATTTTTTCATACAATAGTCATGAATTTGATTATATGTATGATGCCGTTGTATATTCTTCTTTTGTATCACTAGGTTTTGCTTCCGTAGAAAATTTATTATACGTTATTCACTCAACAATACATGTTGGTTTAATGAGAGCAATAATAAGCGTTCCTGCTCATGCATCATTTGGTATACTAATGGGAATTTTTATCGCATATGCTAAAAAATTTGATATAAAACGTAAACATGAAAAGTCTGCACTTTGTTTAATCAGTAGTATATTTATACCAAGTTTAGCTCATGGTATTTATGATTATTGTCTTTATATGAATAGTAAAACATATTTAACTTTCTTTATATTCTTTGTATCTGTTTTATTTGTAATATCATTTATTATGCTTAGGAAAATGGCTAAAGAAAGAAGAGAAATATATAATACCAGAACTTTAAAAATTAGTGATTTACATAAAAAGTAATTTAAAACTTATAATCGTAAATGTTTATAGGTTTTTTTAATGCAATAAAAATGTTATAATGTTTAGCATTTTATGGCATATTTCAAACATGCGAAAGCTTGTGAGAAATATGCTATAAAATTATTGTACCTAATTTCTCAACATAGTTTATATAAGGGGAAAGTATTAATTTTCTATCCGTTTAAAATAGCTTTTTTTTAAATAAATAATGTACTTTAGTAAATTTTTACTAGAATTTAGCTATTTCTGGATAGACTTCCCCTTACCCCATGAGAATGAAAAATTCCCGAATTAAATAAAAACAAAGAGTTAGCTATGTATCAGCCGTTTATTATTATATCTATATACACTAGTTAGATTAGTTGAACCACATTTTTTACATTCTGGTTTTATTATTTTTCTAGTTAATTCATTTATAAAATCATTTGTTAAGATTCTGGAAATCAACAACCGGCATAGTCTTATGTTGTTTTTTTTATTTCTGTTTGCAAGCAAGCCATAGTGTCTTATTTTAGTAAAACCTTTTGGAAGAACATGTAAAAGAAATCTTCTAATAAATTCAACTCCACTAATAGTCATACTTTTTATTTTTTCTGCATCTTTGTAATCTTTAAATTCAAATGTAACATTTCCATCTTCATCTATACTTTTTATTCTTTCATTAGAAATTGCTACTCTAAATGCATATCTTCCAACATATTCAACAACGTTTTCTGGTTTGCCTTTAGGTGGTTCTATATAAGTAATCCAAGTTTTTTTATAAAGTGGCTCAAGAAATTTATTAAATCCTTTTATATCAATAATTTCAGTATTTAAATTTTTAAATTCATTTTTTAAGTAGTATAAAAATTTTCCTCTAAATAAAGAACCCAATACTTGTACTTTAAAAATATAATCTTTTTTGCAATCCACCCATTTATTGTTTTTTAATCCTCCACCTATAACTATTGAATGGATATGTGGATGAAATTGCATAGTTTGTCCCCATGTATGAAGTATTGATGTTATTCCTATTTTTGCTCCTAACCATTTTGGATCTTCAGCAAGTTCTAATATTGCCTCACTAGTTGCTTTAAATAAAATTTTATAACAAATTGATTGATTATTTAGAAATAGTTCGTTTAATTCATAAGGAACAGTAGTAACAATGTGAAAATATTTAGTATTAAGTAAGTAACTAGATTCATTATTAATCCATTTTTCCCTTGCATATCCTTGACACATAGGGCAGTGCCTGTTTCGACAAGAATTAAAATCAAAATATTTTTCACCACAATCCTCACATGTCGTAATATGATAACCTAAATTTAATGTTCCAC
>CADBSQ010000122.1 GCA_902797415.1 uncultured Erysipelotrichaceae bacterium
AAAAAAAAATAATGAAGCAGTTTTCATTATTTTTCAAAGTTAAACAAATCTAATTTATCTACATTTCTTCTTAGAAGTCTTGTATCTCTATCATAAATAATCATGTCTGTACTTAGATTAACTTTATAATTATCAATTGTAGCGATTACATCTTTATCATGTTTATCAATTATAGTATACTTATCAGTCTTTTTATCATACATTTCAATGCAGTCCTTATAATTTACAATAATATAAGATAAAGGCGATAAATTGTACGTTTTTCCCTCAATAACTACATCCGTAGAATAAGGGAAGAAATATAAATTATCTCCATCAAATAGGAAAGACTTTTCTATAAAGGCTTTCTTACCCTTATAAGTAACAAAAGCACTTTCATTATTGTTTGTTTTATCAAATTCTAAACGAGTAAAATAGTTTAACCTATAAGTAGTAGTTTTTTCTCTTAAATAAACTAATGAAATATTCTCTGGGAATAAAACACTAGACTCATCTTTTTGAAAATATATAGGAATGTTTTCCATATTAATATCCATGTTCTTATCTTTAACCTTAATACTTGTTATACTTTGATCTCTCTTAATTGCAACTTTGCCAGTATATTCAACCTTTAAACCAGAGAAATACTGATACAGTTTATAATTATTATACTCTATTTTATTTTGATCTAAATAAAATGATCTAATAATAATAATACCTAACAAAAACAAAGCCAGAATAATTAAAGATATATAAACTATTTTTCTTTTTTTAGTAGATATTATTCTTTTTTTACCCTTTTCAATGCTTCGTTTTACTTTATCAACCACTTTATTTCTCATAAGATACCCTCCTAATTTTATATGACTTAACCAGTATTTCTAATTTTCTTATAGTTATATAAAAAACAAAGAATAGAATTAATATCATGAATAAAATTTTTAATATATAGACTTTATCATCAAATATAACATTAGTCAAATAATTATTAACTAAACTAAGAAGTATAAAAAGTAATGCACTTATAAACGTGTATATAATATTTAAAAATATTATTTTTATATTAAATGATCCAATACAAGATATAACATTAATTAAAATAATCATATATAAGCCAAATGTATTAAATTTATCTACATTAAATAAGAAGTATAACAAAACTAAAAAGTTTAATGTATTTGTAGCATGAATTAGTATTTCTCTTTTAGATATTCCTAAAAATATAGCATAAAACTCACGAAAGCGATTTCTAAATTTTTTAGTTAATATTAAACTAATTATTAGAAAAATAACAACAAAAATTGTTACAAAAAGAAAAATAGAAAATGCTAGTTTCAAATAATTAATCATGATGGTTCACCAATTTCTCTAATAATTAAATGAAATATATTGTGGCTTAAACAGTAAAAACCTTTTATATTGGTAAAATCTATATTAGTTTCAGCCTCAATATGAATTGTTCCATCTATTTCCCCTAGTATTGGCCAGTAGTCTCTCATAATTAAAAGGTTGTATTTTTTATCTTTAATTTTAATTATACGAACATTTTCAATTTCTTCCATTGCAACACTGTTGTTTTTAAGAACTATTACTTTTATTAATTCTTTATTTGTTTCCATAACTACCTATATATAAGAAATTACTTTCATCTATGTTATCATATGTACCATTTAAGATGTTTTCTACATCGTTTAATACATCTTCTATATCTACTAGTACTCCAGGTATACCTGTGTATTGTTCTGATACGAACATAGGTTGTGAGAAGTAATTTCTAAGTTTTCTTGAACGATAGAAAATATTTTTATCTTCCTCACTTAGTTCTTCTATTCCTAGTACAACGATTATTTCCTCTAACTCTGTATAACGAGTTAAGTATTGCAATGATTTTTCTATTAAGTTAAAATGTCTTTCTCCAATTACTTCTGGATCTACTAGTACACTACTAGTTTTAAATACATCGATTGCCGGATATATACCTTTTTCAGCAACGCTTCTATCAAGAACTATTTGGCCATCTAAGTGTCCTGAAATAGTTTGTACTGCTTCATCAGTATAATCGTCTGCAGGGATAAATATGGCTTGGAAAGATGTAATAGAACCTTCGTTTGTAGAATTAATTCTTTCTTCAACTTCTGATACATCACTAGTCATAGTAGTAGGATAACCATTTTCTATTGGGGAACGACCAAGTTCTGCAGATATTTCTGATTGTGCTTGTACATAACGATATATATTATCTATAAATAATAAAACATCTTGTTTTTTTTCATCTCTTAAATATTCTGCAAGAGTTAGACCACTATATACGGCCTTACTTCTACTAGCAGCATTATCACCCATTTGACCAAATACCATAGATATTTTATCTAAAAGGTTAGAATCAAGCATCTCATCGTATAATTCTTTACCCTCTCTGCTTCGTTCACCAACACCAATAAAAACAGAGTTAGATTGGAACTTTTTAAATACGTTATTCATAAGCTCTTTTATAATAACAGTCTTACCTACACCTGCTCCACCAAGTAAACCTAGTTTAGAGCCCTTTTGAATTGGTGCAAAAAAGTCTATTACTTTAATACCAGTTAGAAGCATACCACTTTGAATGTTTAATTCTTCAAGAGAAATGTTTCGATCGTATACTTCTCTTTGTTTTTTACTGTTTAAAGGATTATTGCTAATAACATTACCATATGAATCAAAAACTCGTCCTAGGATTTCATCAGAATACTCAATAGCTAAATGAGTAGATTGTTTTTCTACTTCAATACCCTTTTTTAAATACATTACATTGTCAAAACAAAGAGTATTTGCGATGTCACCGTTTACTTCAACAACTTCAAACTTATAAATGTTGTCATGATGCTTTGCAAAAAGTATATCATTTATTTCGACAGACTGTGGATCTTTTAATAAGATTTTAACACTTAAATCTGATACAGCAACTATTCTTCCAATCATATCTATGAGTTCTCCTTTCTTTTATTAGCAATTTTTTTGTTATTAGCTTCAACTATTATTTTAAAGGTTTTCTTTTTGGCTTCTTTTCTGTCCTTCCTTGCTTGTATTTCCTCTCTTTCCTCAATTTTCTTTAAAGATTCATTTGTAAAGGCTTGTCTTTTAACATTTTCACTGGCCCAACTCCAGGCTTCAGCAATTTTTATTTCCGTCGATACATATGTTGATATAAGGTTCCAAATGATATACATTAAATCACCTTCAACAACATAATCATCTTCGATGTGTTTTTTTCTTTTATCTTCTTTATTTAACTCATCATCAAAGTCTAATGGCAAAATTGTTCTTTTGATTACACTTTGATTATTTAAATTATAATAATGAATATAGATAATGTTTATTTTCGAATACTTTTTATTTAATACACCATCTAAAACGATATCAAATATTTTATCGTATTCTTTTGGAAATACTTCTTTATCCATATATAAAACGATATTCTCTGCTTTACAGTGTATCTTTTTGCCTATAACAATTTTATCGTTTTTATCATCATCTTTTTTGATAAATGTTACTATATCTGAATTAAAGTTTGTACAAAAACCCAAATCACTACCTATATATATGTTTAATTCTTTATCGTTCTTAGAAAGGTTTAGTGAGACCTTTTCTTGATTAAAGATTCTATTGTTAATAATAGATGTTATAACATATTTCAGTTCTCTTTCGTAATTATGAGCTTGTTCAACTTTTTTTCGAGCATCATTAACGCGTAAAAGGGAGTGAAAATTCATAACTTTAACGACATTTTTAACGCTCATAATTAACTCCCTTCATACATATTATAATCTATAAATATAGGTTTTTCTTCTGCATTTGTTTCTTCTGTTTGTTCGTTTGTTAGTTTAGGAAGTTCAACTTCTTCATCGGATTCATCATCTGTTTTATCTGGAGTGATTTCTTCTAGATTATCTAAACTAAACTCATCAGGTTCAATAGTTGATGTTTCATTAAGTGGTGTATCAAACATTTCAAATGTTTCGATTGGTTCTACATTATTAGTTGAATTATCCTCTGGTGGTATTGGAGCATCAAATATATTGCTTTCTTCTTCATCCGACTGTACTTCTTCGGTAGATACTATTGGAATCTGCTGTGTTACTTCCGTAGTTTGGTCATTCTCTTGTGTGACTGGTTCAAGAGGTGCTTCAGTTTGAATCTCTTCAGTTGGTTCTATTGGAATCTGCTCAGTTACTTCAGTAGTTTGATTATTCTCTTGTGTAACTGGTTCAAGAGTTACTTCGATTTGAACCTCTTCAGCTGGTGCTACTGGAGTTTGATCTTGTACTTCAGTAATTTCTTCTCCATTATTTTGGTTATTTGAATTATCAGATGGAGGGGTTTGATTGTTGTTAGTAGTAGAGTCATTTTCAGTTGTTTGATCAACTGCAGGAGTATTATTTATATAACCAAACCTATTGATTAAATCAGTTTCATTTAATGGAGAGAACTTTGGTTGTTTTAATAAATCTAATAACTTTTTACCTGATTCTAAACTTTGTCTTAATTCATCAGACATAGATTCAACATTAACTAACTGATATACATCAGCAGTTTCAAGATATGAAAGCAATTCTCTTCTTACAGTTGAACCTATTTTTTTAATTGAGTCTTTTTGAACTGCACCACCTAGTCTTGATACACTAAGACCAAAGTTTAAAGCCGGTTTTTGTCCTTTTTTAAACATTTTTTCGGATAGAACTAACTGTCCGTCTGTAATCGAAATTATGTTTGTAGAAATATAATCTGTTATATCTCCACCTTTTGTTTCGACAACTGGTAGTATAGTGATTGAACCACCATTCTTGTATTTACATCCTTTTTCTAATAACCTAGAATGTGTGTAAAATATATCTGCAGGATAAGCGTCACGGCCTGTATTTTTTTCAGCGAGTAAGGCGATCTCACGACAAGCGTCAGCGTGTTTTTTTAAGTCATCTATACAAACAAGAACATCTTTTCCTTCCTTCATATACACTTCTGCGATAGATAAAGCAACATATGGAGTTAATTTTATTAAAGGAACTAAATCATCATTAAATGATGCGACTATAATAGTATACGCATGTGCGCCTTTTTCAACCAACTTAGCATATAATCTTTTAAGTTCTTTCTTGGTTTTACCAATTGCAACATATATACATAAAACATCTTTATTTTTTTGATTAACAATTGTATCTAATAAAATTTGTGTTTTACCAGTTTTCTTATCTCCAATTACTAATTGTCTTTGTCCCTTACCTATTGGGAACATTAAATCTATTCCAGCGATTCCTGTTTCTAAAGGTTCATTAACTGCTCGTCTATCCATGATACCAATAGTTTTAGTTTCTACTGGGATTGATATACTATTATTAAATTTTTTTCCAGATAGTTTATCATTTCCAAATGAATCTATTATCATTCCAACTGAATCTTTTGAAAAACTTGCTTCTAAAGCCTGTCCAGTAGTTATAACAACGTCGCCAACCTTAATATTATTAGCAGTTTTTACAAGTGATATAACAACTTTATCTTCTTCGATTTTATCAACATAACCTATGTTTGATTCGTCACCAATAAAGACTTTTTCAAAGTAAAATGCATCTTCTAGACCAGTTACTTCAACAATAAAATTATTTAGTCTTGTGACTTTTCCAGAATGATATATGTTGTTTTGATTTACAATATAATCAATTTTTTTATCAATTATTTCATTTATAGAATCTTGCATAACCAACTAAGAAACAGTATATAAATCATGTACACGATGGATAATGCGTAACCTCATGATCTATATAGTATCATCACTTTCTTTAGATTTCCACCTTTTTATTCTAAATACTATAATCGTAAATTATACCTTTGTATTCAATTTTAAATCCTTCTGCGATATCTTTTGTAACAATCGTTTTAACGTTTTCATTTATATTATCATAGTTTTCTTTTTTATCACCCACATAAACCTTTATTTCGGGATTATACTCTAGTATACGTCTATCTAATACTTCTAAAAAAGTTCTGATGTTAAATTTCCCTTTAAGATTTAGATTTTTTATTAGTAATCTTTCTTCATTATTTAATAGCTCATTAACTATCATACGCTGCTTGTCAGGCTGATATGTAGATATTTTATAAACGACATCGAAAGAAAAATAATCTCTAATGTGTTTATACTTATTGTAAGTTTCATTTGATTTAGCATCGTTTTCCGCTAGTAATTTTTTTATTACATCTTTAGCATTATAATTGAAACTATTTTTAATCTTTTTATAACTAGATAAAAGGTTACCATCTTCTAAATCAGCATATCTAGGTAAAACAACATCACTACTTTTTTTACTATAATCTTTACTACTTAATTCTTTTATTTGTTCATCTAATTTTTTTAGTTGCGTTTCTTTATTAGATATTTCTTCATTAAGTTCACTTACCTTATTTTCTTTATCCTTGATTAAAAAATCAAATTCGTTTAATTTGTCAACAAAAGTATTTTTCATTAACAAATTGACTCTTTTTGTTACAAAGAATAACAAAAAAGAGAGTATAACGAGTAATAAGACTATTACTGCAATTATAATTATTATTTCATTCATTTTTATGAAACAAATGGATTAAAGAAAATTAACATAAAGCAAAATGCAAATACCAATAGAATAAATAATGAAGAAATTATTAAAAGCATCATCATGGAACTTACAATATCATTTTTTACTTCTGGATTTCTTCCTACAGCCTCAACTAGTTTTGAGCCAAATATTCCTATTCCTATTCCAAAACCAGCGACTGAAAGTCCTATTATGGTTCCAACTGAAGCCATAATTGATGAAATAACTCCCTCCACTTGTCAACACCTCTTTCATGTCTCTACTATACTCTACATTAGTATATCATAAATTTGGATAAAATAATATAATTTTTTTCATAAAAAAACACTTCGATTACAAAGTGTTTAATTTTTTTAAGGTATTGTAAATGTTTTCGTGATAGGAATATTTGCATCTTTTCCACCATATGTTGCGTTTTCAACCTTGATCTCAAAAACATTTCCTTGATCTAATTTTAACTTATTTGAGTATCCATTTGCACTTTTAGTCTTTTCTGAATCAAGAACTACTGTATCAATTGGTGTTCCATCAGAATACAAGGTTATCTCGCCAGTATCAAATGCATAATCATTAGTCATTTTATAGTTAAAGTACACATTACCATTAGATATTTTTTCTATCTTTAAATTGTAATTTACTTTAGAAGTTCGAACATTTATTACATCTTCAATATTATCAGCGAGACTCTTTTCCCCAGTATCTTCATCTGTCAAAACCTCGATGTACCCTAAACTAATAGAATACTCATGATTAGGTGTTAAACCAACTATTCTATTTGATGTCGCATACTTATCTAAAATAATTTTTTCAGATGCTGCTTTGCCATCAAATTCACCAGTAACAACTAAGTATACCGCTTGATACTTGTTTTCAGGATCTGTTACTAAATAAGAGACATCAATGTATGTTGGATAAGAGATTGCTCCTCTTAAATTAACTCTTTTATTCATAACGGTTTTATTTTTAACAGTCGTAGATGCTGCACTACTATTTTGCACAGTAGTATTAGATTGATTATTGTTTGTAACTTCAGTATTATTTATAACCGTATTATTTGTGGTTGCTTCAACCTGATTGTTAGCTGCGATTTGCATATTGTTATTAGTAGTATATTTATTAAAATCTCCAACTAACTCATTGTATGAATCAATAAGAGAATTTGGATCATACTTAACAACATCTTCCTTTTCAGGGGGAACAACATACTCATTTGTACTTCCAATAACTGTTTTTAAATTAACTGTTTTTTCTCCAACAATTAAAAGTTCATTGGCAATATCAAAAGTATAATTACCAAACACTAATTTCATTGGATTAATTGTTTTAACATTTAATGCATCATTTAATACAGAAGCATTACCTTGTTTATCAATATATACTAATAAATATTTATTAGCATATATTGATTTAGTTTCATTATAAATCTCATCAGAAATAATTAAATAAACCCTATCATCTAACTTATAAAAGTATGTTGTAGAAGGATCATTAATAGTTATACTATCTTTAACTAAGTTAATAGATCCTTCATTTAATATTTGGTAGTTGTCACCAAAAAGCGTTATATCTTCAGAAGAAGATTCATAAACAACTGGATTTAATCCTAATTCATAGGTATCATTTTTTCCAGTGAGATAGTAAAAGTTTCCGTTCCATTTCTTTTCGATTTTTCCACCATCTTTGGTATCAATTAGATTAGAATCTTGAGAAAATATAACAGTATTACTACTTACATCATATACATCTTTACCCTTGTTTCCTACAAGCTTAACTGCATATACGAGTAGTCCAATTATACCAAGAATAATAATTGCAAAAATGAATATAAATATCTTATTTTTAAAATTCAATTTACGCATCAGGACTCACTCCCTTCAAAGTAATCAAGCTCAATCGAGTCTACCAGTGAATTATTTCTGTAGAAGCTTGCTGTAATAGTGTAAACAACGTTAGGAAGGTACTCTGGATCATTTATTAATATCGAATAGTAATATAGTCCAGTAGATGGCTCATACCTTGTCGTAAAGCTTTGAATATCTGGGGAGAAATAATAATTTGTTCCCATAGACGAGACTGTATACTTAACTTGATTTATCCTATCTAAGTTGTAAGAATCTGAGAATATTAAGTTTAATTGTGTACCAGTTTCATCAGTTGAGTTTTGCAGTATAACTGAACCCAAGTAAATGTCTCCACCAAATGTCATTTCTCTTGATTTTATAATTTGTTCAAAGTTTGAACTTATATTTTTATTGTAATAATCAGCTTTGGTTGTAATAACAAACTTATATCTTTCACCCTCTTCTAACTGTGGATAGTTAGCTTTCGTAAAGTTAAATCTATTATTTATAGAGTTTATATTTAAATCACCAGATGAAGCAATAACATTATTGTTCATATCAAGAAGTTGATATCTATATTTTCCATTAACAATAACTTTACTTTCATCGTTTATACTTACTCTAAAGTAAATACTATTATCGGTTTTACCAGGTGAAATACCAATGAATGGTTCTTTATATTTTTCAAGAGAGAACTCTTGAGAATAAGTACCAAGTTCAATTGTTTTTTCAACTCCATTTTCTGTATAAGTACCTACTGGTGTCATCAGTATTTTATATGTACCCTCGTATACAATATCATTATTTGGAGATGGATTTGCCGTAGCACGAATAGACATAGAATTACTAAATGAAGTACTATCAGGTATAGTTACATTAGCTCGTACATAACCGTTAGGTGTGTAT
Organism: uncultured Erysipelotrichaceae bacterium; assembly: GCA_902797415.1. Taxonomy (GTDB): domain Bacteria; phylum Bacillota_I; class Bacilli_A; order RF39; family UBA660; genus RUG11867. The sequence goes on from CADBSQ010000122.1 coordinate 9,332, forward strand.
TTAAATAATTCATATTTAATCTTATCAAATCCGAGTACAGTATCTAAGTAGTAGTCAATAACTAGATCTTTTTCATTATATGATTCTGCGACTAGCTCTGCTGTAATATTTGATATACCTACTTCTGAAAGTGTATGGAAGTGATAATTTATACCAACTAGTTTTTTATCAATATCATACAAATATACTTTCTCATAGCTTCCTGTTGACGCACTATAAATATATGCATAAAAGTTTACATAGTAATTTGTTTTTGGTTTTAAGTCAGCAATTTCTATTGGGTTATCAAATTCTACTATAGGTTTTGAATTTGTAGAGATATACTCAGCGTTAGTACCATTTTCATCAGTCTCGAATAAATCATAATATATCAAGTTCTCACGTATATTACTATAGTTAACACTGTGTAAAGTAGCATTTAATTTAACACTTGTTAAGAATGAAGCTACATCTATTTTATTACCCTTGTATAAAGAAATACCAGGAATAATGTAATCAAATTGTGTAATTTTATTATCAGATGCTAATGTTTCTGTTTTAATTTCTTTTAATAGTAAATTATTATTTTCATAGACAACACCTGTATTATCAATATTAAAGTTAATGATGGCACTATTTTCATTTAGATTTGTCAATGATAATTGTTTAGCATTCATATCTGGTGTAACGCTCATCATATTTCCGCTTAAGTTACTAGCTTGCATAATTCTTGATGAACTAATACGATAGTAATTTCCTATGTTTTCATAAGAACCCTTTTGAACAGCCTTATAAGTACTATTAATATCAAATCCAGTGTTACCTGTATCATAGTAAGCTATCATTTCAATTTTAATTGGTGTTGATATGTAATCTGATATATCCATATAATCAATTGTAATATCATTTTGAGTTGACAAAGTCAGTTTTTCTAATGTTTTAACTCCCAATGATGCTAGTTTTGCTGGATCTGTCGGTGTAATAACAACATCAATATTTGAAATGCTACTAATCAGTTTATCAGCGTTTGCCGATGAAGTATCTATTTTCAGTTTTATTTTGTTAACATCCGTATCGATTCTATATTTAAGACCAAGACTAGATTTATAGCCATAGAAGTACTGACTTGTTAAGGTTGAGTACTCAGTACCTTCAGTTTTCAAAAGTTTTTCATTCTTACGAATAGTAAGTACATTTCCTGCTGCTAAATTAGTGAATTTAACTTCTTCGAAACTATCGTTATTTACAGTTATATTGCTTGAAGAAATTGGAGATGTTTCTGCATTTCTAAAGGCATGTAACTTATTATCAGCGATAGCATGGTCTATATCAGTAGCCTTATATTTCCAAGTGAATGATGTATTATCACTTACTGATGGATAAACTTGGAAAATACTTCGTTGTTTATTTGGTGCTAAAGGAGCACTTTTTAAAACAACATTTGAGTCTATATCAGTTGGGTAGTGAGTTTCAATTGAACCATCATTGTCTATATCAAGATATGCATCAAATGAGAAATAATATTCATTACCTCTTCTTAGAGCATCACTATCAAGAACAGATTCATCTGTACCGTTTTCAACACTAAATATAATTGGATTAATGTTTCCAGATGAATCAATATTAACCCTTCTATCTAAATTAGGAAGCATTTCAAATTGACCAGAAACTGGATTTTTTCTCCATACGTGATAAACCAAATATTTTGCTGTTTTACTTGCATTATCAAAGTTTGCAACCACATGATAACCAACTGTAGTATTTCCATCTAAATTATCATCATGACTTAATCCAAAGGACTCAGAGGTTTTATTTAGAATTTCGTTTACTGTAAGTTGTGGTTCATTTGGATCTGGAATACTTGGAACATAATTATTAACTTCAAATTGGAATATATTATTCTTAATAGGTATTATATTTGTATCGTACTTCGTATAATCGTATGCATCACTTACAACTAAAGTATAAGTCTTTTGTTTAAAGTCTGAGTTTTGTGCATTAAAGAAAGCAGCATTTATAACAGCAGTATTGTCATAAAATTTAGGTTTTAATGTACTAGAATACTCATCATCGTTTTTATCAGTATCCTTTATTACAGCTTCAACTTTACCATCAATAGTTGAACCTTGGTAAAGAGTAAATGTTAACGACGATAATGTATCTGCTTCAAATGATGCATCATCAGTATCATCATTCAGTTTAAAGTTTATTGAAAATACATCATCTAAACTACTATTGGTACTAAATAATCCTGTAAAACTATTAGGCTTTTTAGTTTGAACCTTAACACTACCTATGTAAGTTTCTGTAACAGTTGGATTACCATCTTGAAGGTTTATACTAGCATATACATCGAATGTGTAGGTTTCATCTGCACGTAAGTAGTTAACTGTTATTGGAATAGTATATCTATCAGTTGTAGCAGTAATAGTTTTAGTTTCATAAGCATCTACTGAATTTTTATAAACTACTTTATAGGAATCACTCATTACAGTGCTTGATGGATCTTCAACAATTATTGAACCGTTTATTTGTTCCCAATTGATTTTAGATCCTTCCCATCTAACTGTTGGGAATTCTACACCATCGATTTGCATCGTTGTACCCAAAGTATATGTATATTCTATATCTTTTTCGTTATCATTGAATAGAATAATTAATCTATAAGTGTAAGCTATACCATGATGAAGTTTGTTATCATCAACCTTAACTGTAACCGGACCTAAACTATCCTTATCAATTGTTACTACCGGTTGTTCTTCATTCATATTTTGTCTTGCATCAAATACTTCGTATTTATACCCTTTTATACCATAATCTCTATCAGTTACTTTTTCAGC
>CADBSQ010000123.1 GCA_902797415.1 uncultured Erysipelotrichaceae bacterium
GTAAAAAAGTATATGTTGATAAAATCAAAATTAAAAGAAACGATAAGAAGAACAATACTTCTTTTGTAGAAATAACTATTCATGAAGGTAGATATCATATAGTTAAAAGATTATTTGAAAAAGTTGGTTATGATGTTGTTAAACTTACAAGAACATCATATGGTAATCTGTATTTAGGAAAGCTACAAAGTGGTGAATATAGGCGCTTAAAAAAGAAAGAAATAATAGAGTTATATAAATATGGAAAAGAAAATAAAAACTAGCGTTAAATCTTTAGACTATTACGGAAGAGGTATTGCAGACTTACCAAAAAAAACATTTGTAAGAAACTCTTTACCTGGAGAAGATATAGAATTAGTTATTACAAAAGAACACAAGTCTTTTGACGAAGGTATAACAACAAAACTACTTAAAAAAAGTCCTAAGCGAGTACCAAGTTTATGTCCATATTTCCCCAAATGCGGAGGATGTGATTTAAGACATCTACTATACCCTGATACTATAGATTATAAAATTAACAACATTAAATCTATTTTAAAAGACTATATTAATGATGATACGTTAATAAATATATATAAAAGTAAAAACTATGGACGCAATAAAATAACCTTAAAAGTCAGTAATAAAAAAATCGGTTTTTATGAAAAATCGTCACACAATCTCATAGAAATTAATGCGTGTTTAAATGTTAAAGATTCAATTAATAAAGTCTTACCTTATTTAAAAAGTTTAAATATTATAGATGGTGAAGTATTAATTAGATCTAATTATGTCAATAAGTTATTAATAGCAATTAAAACTAATAATAAAGTGGATATTACTCCTTTAAAAAGTTTAACTAATGTAGAAGGAATTATATTAAACGATAAAACTATCTATAAAAATGATTATTTTAATGATAAAGTAGATGACTACATATTTAAGGTTAGTTATAAGTCTTTCTTTCAGGTTAATAGTTACATTAATGGAAAAATATTTAATATTTTAAAAAGTGAACTTGATACTGAAAAAAATGTATTAGACTTATGTTCAGGTGTAGGTACTTTAAGTATACTTGCAAGTACTTTTTCTAAAAAGGTATATGCCATCGAAATAAATAAATCCAATTATTTAGATTCATTGGAGAACAAAAGAATGAATAAAGTAGAAAATGTTGATTTTTTATTAGGTGATGCATTTACTTTGTTAAATGATATAGATGATAAAATAGATACTATTATAATAGATCCTCCAAGAAGTGGAATTAGTAAAAAAGGACTACAAAGCATATTAGATTATAACTGTGAAAAGGTTATTTATATTTCATGCAACCCCATTACCTTAAGAAGAGACTTAGCACATCTAACTAAAAGATATAAGCTGGATAAACTGTTTATTCTAGATATGTTCATGTATACATATCATGCTGAAACAGTCGTTGTTTTAGAAAGAAGAAAATGATTATATATTTGTGTGTTATAATTAAATAAATCAGGGAGTATGTAAAATGGAAAGAATAATTATTAATGAATATAATTTAGAAGAAAATCAAATAGATAAAATTAACTTAAAAGTAAGAGCCTTATTAGTTTTGAAAAAACAATTGTTAATATGCAATTATGGTGGAATAGTAATGTTTCCAGGAGGAAAAGTTGATAAAGGTGAAACAATTATACAAGGGTTAATAAGAGAGTTACATGAGGAAACAGGAATCCTTTATAGTGAGAATGAATTAAATGAGTTATTTTTACTGGAATACTTTCAATCCAATTATCCATCAAGAGAAAATACATTTTTAAATAGATTGAGCAAGATTTATTTTTACTATGGTATATTTAAAGGAATAGATAATGGCAATAAACAAATGACTGATAAAGAAAAAAAAGATAATTTTTCACTTAAATTAGTAAATATAGATGAGATAAGTGACCATCTATGTGATAAATCTAATCCTAGATCAAGATTTTTTGATAGAGAAATAACTGAAGCAGTAAAGGCCTATAAAAGATTATTAAAATAAAAAAATGACATATTCGCCATTTTCATACAAGGCATGTTGAAAAAGTCATAGTCTTAGAAAGGATGTAAAAATGAATAAAAAAGAATATATAAAAGCATTAGATAATTTAAATCTAGATAAAAATAGATATTGTATTATATCAGGCGGAATATTGTTATTATATGGTCTAAAACCTACAACAGAGGATATTGATATTAAGGTAAAACCAGATTATTTTGAAGAACTTAAATCGAAATATGAATTTAAAAAATCTCCAAAATATGATTATTTATATGAGTTGGATGATAAAACTGAAGTTGCAGTTTTAGAATATGACGATGATGATATAAGAATTGTTGATGGTTATCCTGTTGAGTCATTAGAGTCACAATTAAAATGGATGTTAGAACATAATAGACCAAAGGATCAAGAAAAAATTAAAAAAATAGAAGACCTTTTAAGTAAAAAATGAAATAGGTACCTTTATTGACTGGTGTATATACTATGAGTGAATAGACAATAAGTTTTGATTTATATTTAAACAAGTGAAGACCATGCATGCAAACACTTCTAAAGTTAAATTTTACAATGGTTTTACTATTGTAGTTTTACCACTAAACTGCTGTTATCACTCATAATTTTTATATAAAACAGTTAATTGAATTAAGTAGATAAATAACGGAAGAAAAATAACATTTGACAATTTATAGTTTTTAATATAAAATTAAGTTAAAGAGAAGAAGGAGATGTTAATATGAGTATGTCAATACTTTTAGGAAGTATTTGTGGAGAGTTAACAAGCCCACTAAGATTTATCGGAATTTTTATAACAGCTTTTAAAATAATTATTCCATTAATTATTATTGTGCTTGGTATATTTGATTTAGGTAGAGCGGCTATTTCATCTAAACCAGATGAGATTAAAGATAAGGCTGTTGGTTTATTATGGAGATTAGTTGGTGGTGTAGTAATATTCTTCTTACCATCAATTATATTAGCATTTATGGGATTAGTAGCAGGTTTTGCTGAAGAAAAAGGAAACTCTGATATTGAATTTGATACATGTAGAACATGCTTATTAAATCCAAGCCAGTGCTCATCATAAAACATCATTCGATGTTTTTTTATTTGTAATTTTTTATTGTTTTAAACTAGAATAAATGTTATAATGTTGATAGAATCGGTGGTTTTAATATGAGAAAAAACAAAAAAATTTATATTGCACTAATACTTTTTATAGCATGTTTTTTGTTTGTTGGAGAGGCTAATGCAAAAAAAATACAAATATGTGGGTATGAAAAGAGCGGACAAGGAGCTAATGCAATAAACTGGGACGATTCAAGTGATGAGTGGAATGCTAAGTCTAATGGGAATGCCCATTCAGGAAGCTATACAACAACTTTTAAGAATCTTGTGGTAAATAGTAATTCTACATTTGAAACTTTTAAATCCGGAACAAATAAAAAACAGAATGAAGAATTTGTTTGTCCAAGTGCTGTTTGCGAATACAAATCTAACTACAACTTGTTTACAAATGGAGATATTTCATCATGTCCATCCAGGCTTAATCTGTCCCAGAGCCGTCTTGACAAGTTTTTTGACATTAAACCTAATGTAAAATTAATCGAAACTAGGGGACGTGATTATAGCATATTTGACGATATTGACTCTACCTTCTTTACTTCGGAGGCATTAACGCAAATTGCCTCTGAAATACCCAGTTCTGCTTATATGACTAATAAGGATATTAACGGTCAATGGACTAATACAAAAGATATTATAAGCGCATCTGCAGCACAGGTTATTTACACTAAGATCAAGGAAAAATACGGTTTTTCAAAAAATAAAAGCTTACCAAGATTTATTCAAACACATGTTACTTTAAAATTAAAAGATGATGCCAATGCAAACAAAATATTGACTGACAAATTTAATGAAAAATTGAATGCTGATCATGATGCAGGAACAATTAGTGATGAAGTATTTGAAGAAAAAAATGATATAGTTAATAACAATTATAATTGGGGATCTGGAACCGGCATAACTATTACTAAAGAGTATAGGGAACGTGTTAATACTTCATACGGATCAAATGTAAAGGATCCTACCACTGATATCAATTGCAACTCAATTCTTGGTACTGAAATGACTAAACTAGTTGAAAATGTTCTAAAGTTTATAAGATTTTTGGGGCCGGTTTTAGTTATTGTTTTAACTATTATTGATTTTGTTAGTGCAGTATTTAGTGCAGACTTATCTATAACAAAACCACTCGGTAAACTTATAAGAAGATTAATTGCTGCAGCACTACTTTTCTTCTTACCAACAATAATAATACCATTATTTAATTATTTACATATAACAATGTCTGATACATGCATGCAATTTTTACAGTAGGGTGATAATATGCAATTCAAAAAAATAATAATTTCACTTGTAATTTTGTTATTTACTTTCAGCTTTATTTGTGACGACGTGCATGCTACTCATGGCATAAATAGTTATATATTTGCTAACGAAACAGAATCAGAAACTAGTGGTGCTGATGAAACAAATGAAACTGAGCAAACTGATGAAACTGATGAAGAAGCTGATGATCAAAATAATAGTGAAACAGATGAAAATTCTGACTCTGATAATAATTCTTCAAATAATAATGCAGAAACTACTGAACCATACTATATGGACAGCAATTGTACTGATGTAGCTCCAGCATTAAGGATTGGAAACTTAATCATTAGAATAGTTAGACTAGTTGTTCCATTAGTTATTATCATAATGGGAACATTTAAACTATTCTCTGCGGTTTTAGCTGGTACTCCTGGTGCACTAGCTGACAAAGGTAAAGAATTATTTCAAAGAGTAATCTTAGCAGTTTTAATATTTTTTACACCAAATATAATAAATGCGTTTACAAAGGTTATGACAACAGATGAAAACGCTGATATAAATATATGTAGAAAATGCTTATTAGAAAGTGATTGTCCTGAATCAGAGGATATCTTTAAAAGCGAGTAAAAGGAGGAACCCTTATGTTAATAGGTTTATTTGGCTGGGTTGGTGATGTTCTATCAAAGTTAACATTTAACATCGATATAGCAATATATGGTTTAGCAAAAATCGTTTACGATGTTTTTATGTTTATTGCAGATGCAAGAATATTAAATGATTCAACCGCAGCAAACTTAACTAGAAGGATTTATGCTATTTTAGGTATATTTATGCTTTTTGTTTTAGCATATAATCTTTTAATGTACATTATTGATCCAGATAGGATGACTGACAAGGAACAAGGTTTAGGATCTATCATTAAAGATGTACTAATAGCATTAGCTGTAATGCTTATTTTGCCAACACTCTTTAATAGATTATATAGTTTACAAAGTACAGTATTAAAATCAGGGGTTATTGAAAACCTTGTACTAGGTGGATATACAACTATCGAAAACTATGATGCAAACGGGGATAACTCTGCTAAAAACGGAATTGAAAAAGGAGTTAATATACTAATTGCTAATACATATGCGGCCTTTCTTTTGCCGGATAATGGTGATACGACCGTCATGGATTGTCTTGAGACTAACGAAAATAAGAACGTCCCAGAGGATTACTGCGAGGCTTATCAAAAGGTAAGAAAAAACGGTTATATAGATGAATATGAAGATTTTGTAACAAATGATGATTATAGGTATTGGCCACTGGTCACTACCGTTGTTGGCGTTGTTCTGATATTCTTTATGTTATCATTCTGTGTAAACCTTGCCATTCGTGCAGGAAAGCTAGCGATATTACAACTTATTGCGCCAATTCCACTGTTGCTTGAACTTATTCCAAAGTTTAAAGGAACGCGAAGGGAATGGGTTGAAACGCTTTTCAAGGTTTATTTAGAAGTATTTATTTATCTTGCTATGATTTATTTAGTTATCTTCTTAATATCTTTAGTTCCAGATGTTATAACGGGTTTAATTCATACTACTTTCCAAAATCAAACTGGTGGAGGAATAACACATTTAATAGCTATATTGATATTATCATATGGATTATTACAGTTTGGAAAAACTGCTCCAGAGTTTGTATATAAAATACTTAAAATCGAGTCTAAAGGAACACTTAAAGCTGCTGCAACTAGAGCGCTTCACATCGGCGGTGGAATTGGAGCAGCCGGCGGTGCAGCTGCTATAATGGGTGCAAAGAATTTCAAAACACTTGGAAAAGACTTGCGTACTGATTGGAGAGCAGAAAGGTTACCACTTAAATCTTTCGGTAAGGCAGCATTTAATTTAGCTGCTGGTACTGCTATTGGTGCTACAAGAGCAGCATATAGTAATAGAGCAGGAGGTATAAAACCAAGCACGATGTTTGGTGCTTCTAAAGAAGCTGCTGTTAAATCACAAAAAACTGTTGATTCACTTCGTAAGAGACCTCAGTTATTTAACGAGTTTATGACTGGTGATTATAGTTTACTTGATCCAGAAGGACGTGCTCAAATGAGATCTGTCTTTACTGGTGAAACACCGGTAGACAGAGAATTAGAAGCTTTAAAAGGTGCTACTGGTTCAGTAACTGATAAAGGTAAAGAGAATTCTTTCTACAAAGATCTTGATAAAGCATTTAATAAAGAAAAAATGAATGCACTTAATGCTCCTGGCGGAAAAAATTGGGATATAGAATTCGCAAACTGGAAACAACAAGCTGGAAATGCTAATAAAAACGAAGCAGATTTTGCTTCTGAAGTTAAAGCTTCTAGACGAGGTGACAGATACGAAAGTTTACGTTCTGCAGCTATCAAATATGAAGAAAGAGAAGCACAAAGGCGAGTTGTTAATGATAGTAAATTAAAAGATTACAAAACTATTGCTGTTAAGTACTTAACAAATCTTGAGAGAAGCCCAGATATCAATCTTAGTGATTCTAAAAATGCTAATATTAATAAGGCTCGTAAAGATTTAAGAGACAAGTTTGTTGGTGGTGATCTTGATAGAGCAGAACTAGCTCCTGGTGTAACTGGGTCTGATCTTTTAAAGAGCATTATGGCTATTGACAAATCTGTTAAAGAACGTGCAGAAATTGAAGAAATCGGTCTTATACGTAGAAAAGACAATAAAAGCGGCAACGATAAGGATAAAAAATAGAATGGAGATAACTTATGAGTGAAAAGAAATTTTTGATCCCTGCAAACTCAAAGAAAAGTGAATTACATTTTGGAATATTTAATAATTTCGATTTAATCCTTTTCTGCACAGGTGTAGGAATAACCATGCTACTAATGATGACTATTCAAACAAATAATTTTACTGTTATGATCATGATTTTACTTCCTGCATTAATTGCTTCTTTTCTTGTATTTCCTGTTCCTTACTATCACAATATACTACAACTAATAGTTAATATATATACTTACCTTTTTGTAAGACCAATGAGGTATAAATGGGGTGGATGGAATTATAAAAATATTAAGAAAATAGAGATACCTAAAAAAGCTGATGTAATAGAGAAAAAGAAAGTGGGAAGGTGATAAAATGGCTAAAACTAGTGAAGAATGGATACCAATAAGATCAATCGAAAATGGTGTCATTAAACTTGATAACAATTACATGGTTACTGGTGTAAAAGTTGAACCTAAAAACATATTTATTCTTGATCAAGATATGCAGTTCAATGTTATAAATGCACTAAATACATTTTACAATAATATAGATTATGAATTTTGGCTTATATGTGCAGGTAGACCAGTAGATATAAATGTTTATTTAGCAAATTTACAAATTCAATACAATAATACAAATGATCAACAGATTAGAAAACTATTAATGCAAGATATAAATAAAGCTAATATGTTTATGTCAACTCAGTTAAACGCAGTTGATACAGAATATTTTATACTTTTTAAAGAAAAAAGAGTAGAAATAATCCAAAAAAGAATACAAAATTTAATAAGCGGTCTTGCAAACTGTACATTAAATAGCAAACAAGTATCTAACGATGATTTAAGAATGCTTTTAGATAACTTCTTTAATGGAGCAGAAAATACAAGATTTGGGACGGTGACTAGTGTATGAAATTAAAAAGTGAAATAGCCCCAAAAGGCATAGATTTTAAACCTACTCAATTTAGATTTGGTGATAAGTATTGTACTTGTTTCACAATCATTAGTTATCCTAAAACGATTGCTGCTGGTTATCTATCAATCTTAACTAATAATCCGGGATTAAAAATAAGTATTAAACATTTACCAATTGATTTTAGTTTAATGCGTAAAATGATTGATAAAGAAATTGCTGATTTAAAAGATAGATTCCAAAAAGAAAATGATAATACTTTAAAAGAAAGAATTAGACAAGACTATGAGTCTTTAGATTCATTTGTTCAAGAGCTTGCTGCATCAAATGCTAGAATTTTTGACTTTCAAATGCATATAATGATTTCTGCAGATTCACAAGAGGAACTAGAAAACAAAAAAACCGAGTTAAAAACATTCTTAACTGGTCTAGAAATGAGAGCAATACCTCTTATGTTCGAACAAGAAAAAGTTATTAAGTCAATGCTTCCGATTTTTCCTAAACAGGATATAGAAGATGTTATTGGAACTCCAATTCCATCATCAACTATTGCAGCAATGTATCCATTCGTATTTGATAGTATAAAGGACCCTGGGTTATCTGCTTTACTAGGAGTTGATTTTTCTGGAGGAGTAGTTCTGTTCAATCAGTTCTTATATCAAATAAAGAAAGAACACAATAGAAATAATGCTAATATGTTAATATTAGGTACTTCTGGTTCTGGTAAATCAACTGCTGCTAAGCTTCTTTTACGTTCACATTTTAGAAACGGTTATAAAATAATTGCAATTGATCCAGAAGGCGAACTTGAGGATATGTGTAAACTATTTAATGGTGATTTTATTGACCTTGGTAAAGGTGGAGAACTTGGTATGATTAACCCTCTAGAGGTGGTTGCTGATGCTGATGAGGAAGAGCTTGCTAAAGGTTTGGGTTATACTGTTTTAACAAGAACTTTATCTACACTAAAAGCTTTTATGGTCTATTATTCACCTGGTATAGAGGAAGATGTTTTAACACTTTTTAGTGAAGTAGTTCAAGATACATATAAGAGATTTAATATTGATTTTAATACTGATTTTTCTAAATTTACATCAAAGGATTATCCTACATTTGATGATGTTTATGCAACAATAAGAGGTAGACTACTTAGTATGCCTGAAAAAACTGCAGAACGCGATATTATGGAAAGATTAGAACTTAAAATCAGACCACTTACTAAAGAACTTAGGTATTACTTTAATGGTCATACTAGTATATCACCTGAAAGTAATTTTGTGGTATTTAATATAAGAGAGTTAATGAATAGTGATTCATCAATTAGAAATGCACTTTTCTTTAATATATTAAAATATGCATGGAGTTTATCTCTTGATAAAACTGTTAATACAGTACTATCCGTTGATGAAGCTCACTACCTATTAGGTGGTCAAAATGAACTTGGTGCAGAATTCTTAGCACAGATTCAAAGACGTAGTAGAAAGTATAATACTGGTACTATAATTATAACTCAGCAACCAACAGACTTTGCTGCACCAAATATAATTATGCATGGTAAAGCAATATTTGATAATGCTAGTTATTATTTAGCGATGGGATTAAAGAAACAAGCTACAGAAGATTTATCAAAATTAATAGATTTAAATGAAAATGAAATAAATCAAATTAAACGTTATAGCCAAGGACAAGGATTATTTGTCTGTGGTTCTAGACGTATGCAAATTAATGTTGTTCTAACACAAGAAGAGTTAGATTCCTTTGGTTCAGGTGGCGGATTATAACAAATTGATTTAAAGAAGCGGTGGTGATTTTTTTGGATAATGGTAATGGCAAAAATGA
>CADBSQ010000124.1 GCA_902797415.1 uncultured Erysipelotrichaceae bacterium
TACTTATAAGGATAAAAATGGCAATGTGGTATCACTTGCTGAACAAAATCTTAAGATAAACACTAATGGCAACGGAACTAAGAGGGTGCTGCCTAATAACACTTTTGTTGAGCCGTACTTAAAATTAAATGATAAAGAAATAGATAATAAAATTTCGTTAATGAGTTATCTAGACAGTAAATCAAATATTACTAACAAAAACAAGACAATAGATTTATCATATTTATATGAAATGACAAAAAAGGAATTGTATGAAAAGTATAATAATAAGAAAATAAGGGTTAACAACAATAGTTATAGTATTAAGATTGTAGAGGATAAGAAAATTATCTATATAAGTCAATGCTACAATTATTATTTTGTCATAAACCTTTTTGAGAATTCTACTATTATAGAAACTCCAATTCGACGTGATTATATAACGGTTAAGAATAGGACGCTAGTTATAAAAGATTATAAATCCTATTTAGAGCTTAATAAAATAATAAAAATTATAAAGGATATTTAGTCATGCTACTGTGAGTAGCGTGATTTTTTTATTGCTTCTTTTTACCATGACGGTAGAAAGGAGTGATTTTTATGAAAAGATTGATTAAAGGAGGTTTGCTTGCTACCTTAAGCTTATTTATGTTTGCAACATCTATTAACGCAGAGGAAACATTTTATAAGAATGAAAATAATGTAGAAATGAATGAAACACAATATAATAAATTATCTACACTTTTTTCGGAAAAGAAAATGTCTATATTAACTGAAGAAGAGTTTGAAAAATACAAAGACGCAAATATTTTAGATGTAGAAACAATTTATGAAAAGCAAACGTATGATGAGAACGGTAATTTAGTACAAAGTGAACCTATTACTGAAAGTCAATATAAAGCAGTAAAGTCTGATGTTCAAGTTAATGAAGAAGTAGATGATCAGACAAGATCTAGTGACACAGCATCTTATGAAACATCTTACAAAAGATTAAGTGCTAGCATTGTTGAAATAAGTGGACAATTTAGTTTTAGTTCAACTCTAGATTGGAAAAGAGTTCCTGCAACTAGATCGTACGATGTTTTTGCATATCTAACACAGAACTTATCAAAGACTAATTTTACTGGTAGCCAAACATATTTTACGTCAGCTGGTTCAAGTACAATTAGTTACAATACCTCTTCTGCTGGATACAAATCATTTTCAAATGGTGCAGGAGTATCTATGAATTTAAAAGATGGTACAAATATCACTGATTATATTTTAGGTATATCTTCACATATGAATAAGACAACTACAAATGCTATTGGTAGAGTATATGTTTCTTATCAGCATGCAAAAGTTAATTTAACTAGAGCTCAATCTAAATCATACTCATTAAGCTTAAGTGGATTAGGTAATGTTGTATACTATTCAGATTCTGCTATCATGAATTCATACGACGGTATGTCTGGTGTTTCTTTAGCAGTTAATATTTAGTTATTTAAAAAATGGACAAAATATTTGTCTGTTTTTTTTTGAAAGTGTGCAAAGTTTTTCAACAATTATTATTAGTATCATAAAATACAGTGGGTGATAATAATGAGTGATAAGTTTTATGTTGTTATAGATCCAGGCCATGGAGGCAAAGACGGGGGAGCAATCGGAAATGGCTTGCTTGAGAAAAATTTAACTCTTGATATAAGTAAATATATGTATGAAAAATTTAAAGAATTAGGTATACCTGTTTATCTAACACGAGATAAAGATGAAGATTTGCCTAAAGATGAGAGAATAAAAAGAATAACTTCAGCATTCGGTAAAGGGTCAGATGTTATAGTTATTTCAAATCATATAAATGCTGGTGGTGGAGAAGGAGCAGAAGTAATATACGCTTTGAGAAACAAACCAGATTTATCAGAAAGAATACTAAATAACATAGCAGCAGCTGGACAAAAGATAAGAAAGATATACCAAAAACGATTACCATCAAATAATTCAAAGGATTATTATTACATAATAAGGGAAACACCAAATAATGAAACGATAATAGTCGAATATGGATTTATTGATAACACCAAAGATGCATCCAGAATTAAAAATAACTATAAAAAATATGTTGAAGGGGTTATTAATGCAATTTTAGAATATAAAGGAATAGACAAAACTTTAGAAAGTAGCTACACCGTTAAAGCAGGAGATACCCTGTGGAACATTGCAAAAAAGTTTGGATTAACGGTTGATGAAATAAAAAAAAATAATAATTTAACATCAAATTTATTAACTATCGGTCAAGTCTTAGCATTAACCAATAATAAAATAAATGATTTTGAATATATAGTTGAACTAGGGGATACATTATATTCAATTGCTAAAAAGAATAATATAACTGTTGATAAACTTAAAGTTTTGAACAATTTAAGTGATAATATTTTAAAAGTTGGTCAAGTTTTGAAAATAAGTAAAGACGAAATAATGGATAATGATTTTGAAAAATATATTGTCCAAAGAGGAGATACACTATATTACATATCTCGATTATATAATGTAAGTATTGATGAATTAAAAAAATTGAATAATCTAAATGATAATAATTTAAATATAGGAATGGAAATATTAATACCTAAAGGTGACAAAAACAAAATTTATACTGTTCAAAAAGGTGATACTTTATTTAAAATAGCTTCAATAAATAATACAACTGTTGAAAAACTCATGGATTTGAACAACTTATCAACAGAATTTTTGAGTATTGGTCAAAAATTATTAGTTTAAAAAAATAACAAATAGTGTTATACTAAGTTAAAGAAAGGGAGGAATTAGACATGATAAGTGATTACCATAACGTAACATCTGCTCCGACAACTGTAGGGTATGATTCAACATGGATAATAGTATCAGTGGTTTTAGCAATTGTAGGAGGTATTGCTGCTTACATAGTATTCGTATCTAAAGAAAATAACGGGGAATACTCAGGCTTTTTAGCTAGCTTACATGACTTTTTAAATTTTAAAAAATTTTATGTAAAAGATATTCTTAAAACTCTATACATAGTAACAACGATTTTTATTACTTTGTCATCATTTAGTTATATTAGCTCAAGCATTACTCTATTCTTTATGACATTAATACTTGGAAATATAGTTGCAAGGATTTCATATGAGATTATTTTAATGACAATTACAATTGTAGACAACGTTACAGAGATTAATCAAAAAATGTCAAAAAATACTGATAATACTAAAAATATAAATAAGCCAAAGAAGAAAATTGTTAAAGAAGAATCAGAAGAAAAATAGTTCTTTAAAAAAATTGTCAAAATTTTAAAAAAAAGTATTGACATTTTTTTTTGTAATTGATATACTATAGACAGTTGATAGAGACAGTATTTTAAATACTAAATATTTGATTAATTTATTAATTAAATATTTTAAAAATTTACTGTTTATATTAATTGATAAATATTATTATTTAATTTATTAAATAACTAATATATTATCATTTATTTATAATAAAATAGTTGTAATTAAGTTTATGGTATTTTATTAATTATGGAAGCCTTATTTATTAAGGAAACTATTTGCCTATCAACTATGTAATTACATGAAGAAAGAAAACTTCATCAAATAGGTAGTGTATAGCCATGACAAAGTAATATATACTATTTCCAAAACTAGGTAGCGTCTTGTCAGCGCTATTTTTTTATTGGAGGTGATTTTATGAAAAATAGAATAAATATTATTCCTATTATTTCATTTTTGCTTTTTATAATAGTTTTTATTTTATTAAAAATTGGTATTATATATACCTTTGATAATTATGTATATGAACAATTTATAATTAACGATTTTCTAACTTCTATAATGGTCTTTATTACTTTTTTTGGTGAAGCTAAAACAATTTTTTATATTACAATATTATTATTGCTATTTTTGAAAAAAAGAAAATACAAAATAATGATTGTTATTAATTCACTAATTGGTTTAAATGTTTTTCATACACTAAAAATAATAATTAAAAGGCCAAGACCTACTGGTATAAATTTAGTAGATGTAACTGGATACAGCTTTCCAAGCGGGCACACATATATGACAATAATATTTTATGGATTATTACTATATTTAATTAATACCAATAAAGAAAAAATAAAATGTAAAAACTTGTTAAATATTATATTAGTCCTTATAATAATAACTGTTCCTATAAGTAGAGTTTACTTAGGAGTTCATTATGCTAGCGATACGATAGCTGGATTTACACTTGGACTTATACACCTTTTTTTGTTTATATCACTGGCAAAAAACAAAAAGCTACTATAAATCGACAATAAAGTCCTTTAAAAGAAACTGTACTTTTGATAAAAATATAATGGTGATTTTATGCTAAGTTTTATTATACTTGAAAGTACAGAGTATTATATAAATTATTATACTCAAATTATAAGAAAATATTTTTATACAAGCAATGTTAACTATGACATAACTAGTTTTAGTTACTACAACAATGCATTAGAAAAACAGTTGCAACAAATTGATGGACCAAAAATATTTATCATCGATCATAACAATAAGGATAACTATCAATTATACGAAAGAATCAACGAAATATTTTATAATAAGGTATTTGTTATACTAATGTTAGAGAAAATGAATGATTTTAATTATCAAAATTTTAGAACAATTAATTTATATAATATTGTTGTAAAAAACAAAAACTTGTTACATGAATTGTACTCTACTATTAATAAATTGTATGTTTCATTATCAAAAAGAAAAACTTATAACTTTTCTAGTTTTGACGAAATACATAGATTATCTTATGATGATATTTATTACATTGAAAAAGAGTCTAAAGAAGACTTTGTGACTATTTATACAAGGGATAATTCATACATCCAATACAATACTATAAATAAAATATATGTGGAATTTTCAAAAGATCCTAGATTTTGTAAAACGCATAGAAGTTGCATAGTTAATATTGATAAAATAACAGATTATGATCGAATTAGTAATTTAATAATTTTTAATAATGGAGAAACTACAGATTTAGTTTGTCGTAGAAAAAAGAAGATGTTTTGTGAAAGACTTTTAAAGTAAACTAGATATATGATTAATTAAATGTTATAATACATTTAGGTGAGGTTTATGGCTAAAGAAAAAATTGAGAGTAAAAGTTCTAATCTAGAATTAGATGACTATATCAAAGATAAAATTAATATCGAAGTTGAAAA
>CADBSQ010000125.1 GCA_902797415.1 uncultured Erysipelotrichaceae bacterium
AGAAATACAAAAATAGGTTCTAAAGTACTACTTGTTTCTTTTTTATTATTTTTGCTTCCACATTTAGGACAGTAATTTGACATATTTCTCCCTCCTTAAGTTAAGTTTAAACCTACACTTAAGGGGAGAGTCAAGAAAAAAATTTATGCTTTTAGCATAAATTTTTTGAATGATTATTCTCCATACTAAATATTCTTGCTTCAAGAGCAGATATTTCTCCCTGTAAAGCTTCTTCTTTAAGTCTTAAAACCGCTAATTTTGTTTTTAGATTAAAGAGAATTACATCTTTCTCATCTATTTGCTTAATTGCTTTATAAGCTCTAATAATTTGTACGATTTTATTTTTCAAACTTTCATCGTTTTTTTTGACTAGATAGTTTCTGTCTAAAATCATCTCTAAAGCTTCACCTAATGTAGTTTTTGCTTCCAATAAACCAAATGTCCTTAAAGTAGCAATGTTTTTTTTAAGTTTTCTAATATCGATTGCGTTAAAACCCATTCCATAAAAATCAACATAACTATAAAAGTCTTCATTATTAAAATTTCCTTCTGTGTATGCCTCTGAATCAAGATATAAAGATTGGCTAAATGGCTCACCTAGGTAAACAAATCGAAGTAAACCACAAAAACCTTGAAAATTCTTTTTAGTCTTAAATTTTCTTCTAAGAATTTCTTCTTCACTATTTAATAGGTCCCTAACTGTTTTAATATTGCGTTGCATAACAACATGGTAGAAGCTATCTCTACTGCTAAATAATCCTGTTTCTATAAGTGGTATATCTAAATCCATATATAAAACCTCCCAAGTTGATAGTTATTATATAAAAATAATGATTAATATTCAACTTTTAATAATAAAAAAACTGGATTATAAATATTTTTCCAGTTTTTTATATTCTGCTGTTTCTAAATCAGATTCTAATAGTTCTTTCATTAGTTTCTTTTGTTTTCTATCGAGCTTTTTAGGCGTAATAACCTTAATTGTTACATACATATCCCCTTTTAAGAAAGAACCGTTTGGTTTAATACCTTTTCCTTTTAGTTTTAGTTTTTCACCTGATTGAGAGCCTGCGGGAATGTCTAAAACTACATTTCCATAGATTGTTGGTATTTCTTTTTTACAACCGAGTGTTGCTTCAGCAATATTTAGAGGTAAATCTAGATATATATTATTTTTTTCTCTTTTATAGATTGGGTGTGGCTTAACCGTAAATTCTATGTATATGTCACCATTTGGACCTCCGCCTATTCCAGCAGATCCCTTTCCTGATATTCTTAAACGTTCTCCACTATTTATACCAGCAGGAACTTTTATACTAATAGTTTTTTCTTTTTTAACAGTCTTCTTTCCGTTACAGTCCGGACAAGTCTTTTCAAATGTTTTTCCGCTTCCACCACAATCAGGACATGTAGTTTGTGATTGCATGACTCCTAGAATAGTTCTTGTTTGGGATACAACTCTACCTTGTCCGTTACAAGTTTTACAAGTTTTTGGATTTAATCCTCCATTTCCATGACAAGTATCACATGGTTCACTAAGATTTATATCCATTTCTTTATCACAACCAAAAGCACTTTCTAAAAAGTCTAAATCTACTCTTACAAGGATATCTTCTCCTTTTCGAGCACCTGATCTCCTACTTCCTCCAGAAGAGAAGCCAAATCCTCCTAAAAAGTCTGAAAAGATATCACTAATATCAATGTCCTCAGCGCCTCCAAAGTTAAAGCCTCCAAAATCGAATCCACCAAATCCTCCTCCAGGGCCACCAGCTCCTTGTGCGCCATCAAAAGCAGCACTTCCATAAGTATCATACATCTTTCTTTTTTGAGGATCTGATAATACTTCGTATGCTTCACCTATTTCCTTAAATTTTTCGGCAGCATCGGGTTCTTTACTAATATCTGGATGATATTTTTTAGCTAGTTTTCTGTAAGCCTTTTTTATTTCATCATCACTAGCGTTTTTATCTACACCAAGAAGTTCATAAAAATCCTTTTTCATTATTAACTCCTTTCTATAAGGTTATTAAACTCTTTTAAATAGTTTTCAATTAATTCTATTGACTCATCAAATACATTTTCTTTATCTAGGTTTATACCTGCTTCTTTTAAAATATTTAGAGGATAAGTCTTACCACCACTTGATATAAACTTGATATAGTTTTCAACTGCATCCTTTTCTTTGTTAATAATTTTTTTAGCAAATTTATATGCTATAGCAAGTCCAGTAGCGTACTTATAAACATAGAATTGTGAATAAAAGTGTGGTATTCTCAAACATTCATACTTTATTAAATCGTCCTGAGCAACGCCTTTACCATAATAAAATTTTTGTAAATCTAAATAGATATCTGTAAATTCTTTATAAGTTAGATTTTCACCTGCTTCTATTTTATCAGCGATAATCTTTTCAAATTCAGCAAACTCTATTTGTCTAAAAACAGTTGATTTATAGTTAGACAAGATATTGTTTAAAATATATTTTTTTTCTTCATCATTTTTACTGTTTTTCAAAAGATAATCATTTAATAAAACCTCTTGTGTGGTACTAGCTATTTCTGCTAAAAAAATGGGATAGCTATAGTCTATAGAGGAACGATTTTTAACCGAATAATATGAGTGTATTGAATGGCCTAGTTCATGAGCAAGTGTCTCTAGATCATCGAAAGAACCTGTATAATTTAAAAGTATATATGGTTTTGTATCGTAACAACCTGAAGAAAAAGCACCACTTCTTTTGCCTTTTGTTTCATAGTAATCTATCCAGTTACTGTTAAATGCTTCATCAACTACTTTTAAGTAATCCTCTCCCATTACTCTAAGAGATTCTTTAACTATTGATTCAATTTCTTCGATCTTAAAAGTGCGATCAAATTTACCAACTCTAGCATTTATATCATATATATGCATTTCATCTAGGCTTAGAGCTTTTTTGTAAGCATCCATTATTTTATGAAGTGTTTTTACGTGACTTTTAGCATCAGTTAAAACTTTTTCATAAAACTTAGGAGTTATATCATCGTATGATAAACTTCTTTCTAAACTTGAAGAGTAACCTCTAATCTTGGATAGAATTGCATTCGTTTTTACATTACTTTTTAAACATTCACCAATGGTATTAGCTCTTTTTTTGTAATATGAATGCATACTTATAAAAGCATTTTTACGCAAAGTTCTGTCACTACTTCTTGCATATGTTTGATAGTTGCCAGAAGTAAGTTTATGTTTTTTTCCATCAGAATCTTCTATATCATCTAAATAAATATCTGCATTATCAATTTTATCAAAAACAGAAGATGCTGATGATAAAACAGGAGAGAGTTCTGACAATAGTTGTTCTTTTTCCAATGATAGAATATGTTTACTTTCTCTGATAGTGTGTTCTAAACCAAATTTGTATTTTTCTAATTCTTTGTTTTCCTTTAAAAATTCATTTAACTTTTCAGTAGTAAGTTTTGAAAGTTCAATACTTATAAAACTAAGTCTCACTGATATACCAGAATAAAAATCAGTAAATTCATCTTCTTTTTTTGACCACTTATTAGACGTAGTATCAAGTGTGTAGTTTAACCCTACGTAAGTAGATATTTTAGATAAAATTCTATCTAACTCTTCGTCAAGGTCTAAGACTTCATTTAAAGATTTACTATTTTCTAGTACTTTACCTTGGTATTTTTCTAATTTTTTTGTTATTTCTTCACATTTTCTATAGTCTTCTTTTAATTTTTCATCGTTTTCATATATTTCGCTTAAATCCCATTTATATTTTTTATCTATTTCTTTTCTTTCCATGTTTCTCCCTCTAAAATAAAGGGGTTCATAAAGAACCCTTATTTTTCTTCGTAGTTAGCTTCTTTTACATCATCGCTTGAATCGCTTGATTCAGAGTTTTCGTTGTTGGCTTGATTTTCTTTAGCAGCGGCCTCATAAATTTTAGATGAAACAGCGATTAATTTTTCTTGAAGTTTATCTTTTGCTTCTTTAATCTTGTCTGTATCAGCGCTGGCAATAGCATCCTTAGTATCTTTAATTAGACTTTCAAGTTCATCTTTCTCAGAAGAATCTATTTTGTCTTTTACTTCATCAATTGTACGCTCTGCTTGGAATACTACTTGGTCAGCATCATTTCTGATTTCTGCTTCTTCTTTTCTCTTCTCATCCTGTTCTTTATTAGCTTCAGCCTCACGAATCATTCTATCAACTTCTTCATCACTTAGATTTGTGTTAGAAGTAATAGTAATTGCTTGTTCCTTATTAGTACCTAAATCTTTTGCTTTAACATTTACAATACCATTAGCATCTATATCAAATGATACTTCGATTTGAGGTACACCACGTCTTGCAGGAAGAATTCCGGTTAGCTGGAAGTTACCAAGTGTTTTGTTATCACTTGCAAGTGGTCTTTCACCTTGAAGTACATGTATATCAACAGCTGGTTGATTATCTACTGCAGTAGAAAATACTTGTGATTTACTTGCTGGGATTGTTGTATTTTTAGGTATTAAGATAGTCATTATGTTACCCATTGTTTCAATACCAAGTGATAATGGAGTTACGTCAAGTAATACTAGATCATTAACCTCACCAGTTAAAACTCCGCCTTGGATAGCAGCACCCATAGCAACTACTTCATCTGGGTTAACGCTTTTATTTGGCTCTTTTTTAAGTTGTTTTTTAACTAAATCTTGAATATATGGAATTCTTGTTGATCCACCAACTAAAACTACTTGATCGATATCTTCTGGTTTCATTCCAGCATCTTTTAAAGCGGTTTCAACTGGTTTTTTAGTTTTTTCAAATAGATCGTGACATAAATCTTCAAATTTAGCACGAGTTAAATCAAGCTCTAAGTGTAATGGACCATCGCTTCCTTGAGAGATAAATGGAAGTGAAATGTGTGCAGTAGTCATACCACTTAAATCCTTTTTAGCTTTTTCTGCAGCATCTTTAAGTCTTTGCATTGCCATTTTATCTTTAGTTAAATCTACACCATTATCCTTTTTAAATGTATCAACTAAGTAATCCATGATTGCTTCATCGAAGTCATCTCCACCAAGATTATTATCTCCACTTGTTGATTTAACTTCAAATACACCATCACCTAGTTCTAGAATAGAAACGTCAAATGTTCCACCACCTAAGTCATAAACTAAGATAGTTTGATCTTTATCTAGTTTATCAATACCAAATGCAAGTGCTGCAGCAGTTGGTTCGTTAATTATTCTTTCTACTTCAAGTCCAGCTATTTTACCAGCGTTTTTAGTAGCTTGTCTTTGAGCATCATTAAAGTATGCTGGTACAGTAATAACTGCTTTAGTAACTTTTTCTCCTAGGTAACTTTCGGCATCATTCTTTAATTTCATAAGAATCTTTGCACTGATTTCTTCTGGAGTATATTTTTTACCATCGATTTCTACTTTTTCTTTTGTACCCATCTTTCTTTTGATTGAATACACAGTATTATTTGGATTTGAAATTGCTCCTCTTTTAGCAACTTCACCTACTGTTTCTTCTCCGCCCTTAATTTGGACTACTGAAGGAGTTGTTCTGGAACCTTCTGGGTTAACTATTACGTGAGGTTCTCCTCCTTCTAAAACTGTTACACAACTATTAGTTGTTCCTAAGTCTATTCCTATTATTTTACTCATATATATCACCTTTCCTAATCATTAATTTTAACCATGGCACATCTAAGTACCTTATCTTTATACATATAACCTTTTTGAAGTACTTCAACAACTTCATTATGTCCTTTATCATCTACATGCTCAACAATTAAAGCTTCCATTGTCTTAGGATCAAATTCTTTGCCTAAGCATTCAATTTCTTTAATTTCATTTGCTCTTAGAACCTCAACAAGATTTGTATAAATAATTTTAAATCCTGCTAAAAATCTTGATAACTCATCATCTAAATTATCATCATCATATTTTATAGCACGTTCAAAATTATCACAAATTTCAACTATTTTAAGTAAAATATCCTCGTTACAATATTTTAACCTTAATGATGTATCAGCTTCTTGTCTTTTTTTAAAGTTTAGCATTTCCGCTTGAAATCTTAACGATTTTTCCTCTGCCTCTTTAA
>CADBSQ010000126.1 GCA_902797415.1 uncultured Erysipelotrichaceae bacterium
ACCCTCTTAGTTCCGTTGCCATTAGTGTTTATCTTAAGATTTTGTTCAGCAAGTGATACCACATTGCCATTTTTATCCTTATAAGTAACTGTTAAAAATATATTCTTTAAGTTATTTGACAGTTCCTTCTTAGTTAGTTTTGTATTAACGTATCTCTTATGACATTTATTATCATAGTATATACATGTGTATAATAGTCTATTATGATTTCCTTTTAAAAATAAATTTAACTTAAATTTTGTTTTTGTAGAAACAGAATTATCATTAACATTTAAACTTCCAAAACTGTATATCTTATGTTTCTTAGAAATCATTATTTTATTATTTACAATATTTATTGATTTTGATTGAAAACTATATTTATAAATATCAAATTTATTTAAATAATCTTTATACAATGTAAGAAATAAAACTAATAAAATCATAATTGTTGAGTAAACAGTACTGTTAAATACAAGCCGCTTATTTTTTTCAATATACTTACCTGCAATTAATTCTTCAAAGCTTATTCCAAAAGTATCACACAGTCTTTTGGCAACATCAATGGATGGATAGCCTGCTCCAGTTTCCCATTTAGATACTGCTTTTCTTGTTATATACAAAAGATCAGCTAAATCATCTTGGGTCATATTATGATAAAGTCTAATGTCTTTTATGAATTTTCCTGTTCTATCAGGATTTATTATGTTGTAATTATTCTCACGTTGGTTTTCCATACTTATACATTAAATCTAAAATAGCAGATATCTCCGTCTTGCATTATATAATTTTTTCCTTCTAGTCTAATCTTACCTGCTTCTTTAACTTTTATTTCTGATTTATATTTTTCTAAATCTTCATAACTCATTACTTCTGCTCTAATAAAACCTCTTTCAAAATCAGTATGGATTATGCCAGCACAATTTGGTGCAGTTTGCCCTTCTTTAAAAGTCCAAGCTCTAACCTCATCTGAACCTGCTGTGAAAAAAGTTCTAAGCCCTAATATATTATATGATTCAATAATAAGTCTATCTAGCCCACTGGTTTGAAGACCAAGTTCAAGCATTAATGCATTTTTCTCTTCATTTTCTAATCCTGAAAGCTCACTTTCCATTTCACAGCACATAATAATTACAGAAGCATCCTCTTTTTCTGCATACTCTTTTAATACCTCCGTATACTTATTACCACTACTTAGTATTGCATCTTCATTTACATTTGCAACAAAAAGTACAGGTTTAAGTGTGATTAAATTAAAAGCTTTTAGTAATTTTAATTCATCATCATTAAATTCACATTTTCTCAATAGTTTCCCATTTGTTAAGGCGTCTTTACATTTATTTAATGTGTTAACTTCTAAAATTTCCTCTTTTGATTTAGCCATTGACATTTTTTTACCAAGTTTAGCAATTCTATTTTCTATAACCTCTAAGTCAGCGAGGATTAATTCCACGTCAATGATTTCAACATCTCTGATTGGGTCAATATTCCCTTCAACATGGGTAATGTTTTCATCTTCAAAACATCTTACTACATTGATAATGGCATCTACCTCTCTTATATGAGAAAGAAACTTATTTCCCAAACCTTCTCCTTTACTTGCGCCTTTAACAAGACCAGCGATGTCTGTAAACTCTACTGTAGCTGGTACCAAACTTTTTGGATGATATAATTCGTTTAAAAAATCAAGCCTCTTATCTGGAACTGTTACCACACCAACATTTGGTTCAATTGTTGCAAATGGGTAATTAGCTGCTAATATATGAGTTTTAGTTATTGCATTAAAAAGTGTACTTTTACCTACGTTTGGTAATCCTACTATACCTGCTTTTAGTGACATAATTTACCTCTTTTCTATTATAAAAGCTCCTATAATGTAGGAGCTGTTTTAATACCTATTGGTATACCTATTACATAAATAACAATTAATAGCATAATCCAAATTGCCCCTATAAGTACTGAGTATGGTATAATTTCTTTTATTGAAGAAATAAGACTAACTTTTTCGTCCTCCTCCGAGTACTTATCCAGAAATGCTAAATAAATTACAAAATAAGCCATTAAAGGTGTTAGACCAAATGTCAAACTTTGTCCACCCTTGAAAACCAGCTCAGCAAACTCTGGAGTCATTCCTGAATTCATAAATACTGGTACAAGTACACCACTTAATATAGACCAACTAGTTACTGCAGATGGTACAAAAAGCGTTACTATAGCTGAAATTAAGAATGTAATTATTATAAGCATAACCCCACTTAATCCACTTGAAGCCACAAAATTTGCTAAAAGTGCACAAATAACACTACCAATATTTGTTTCCTTAAAAATTGATATAAAGGTAGAAGCAAAGAATATTAAGACAAGAGTTTGACCTATATCATCTAAACTATGTCCTAAGTATGATGAAACATCTTGGTTATCCTTAATTGTTTTTGCACCTATTCCGTAAAAAAATCCACATAAGAAGAATAAGATTGTTACAACAAAGACAAATCCTTGATTAAAGAATGAATTAAAGCCAAATAGTTTATCTATGTAATAGTTTTGACTGTAGTCAAGTAGATTTCCTGATAATGGAAGACCTGGGATAATATTATAGATAAAGATTAGCAAATACAATGTTGCAATCGTTAAACTAAATAGTAATCCTCTTTTCTTTTTTCTATCTAAATAGAAATCTTCCTCTTCCTCTTCTTCTTCGTATCTACCCATTCTTGGTATTACAACTTTTTCTGTTATATATGCAACGACAATTGACGCAATGATTGTTAAAACAATCATTACAAATAGATGCGATGCATTTGTAATAGTATAACTATTATCTACAGTTACAGCAGCTATTTTTGTGTAATTAATGAGAGCTGAATCTATTGAATTCATAAATACATTTATTGAGTTAGCAGCTGTCAAACCAGCAAATGACATTACAATACCAGCTTTCGGATTACGTTTACTATATTTAAAAAATAAAGCGATTACTGGAATAAATATAAGAAAACTAATATCACCAATTAGTGAAGCAAATACTGTAATAAATGCTAAAACAAATGTAACAGTAGATTTCTTAGATTTTTTAGTAAGCAATGTAAAGAACGATTGCAAGAATCCACTTTTATCCATTATACCTATACCTATTAAAAGTATTATTAACATGCTAAGTGGAGCAAAAGATGCAAAGTTAGATACTGTACTTTTAAATATTAGTTTTAATCCTGAAAGATTTAAAAGAGATGTAACAGAAACTGTAGTTGAATCTATATCTCCCTTAATGGAATTAATCGCATTATAGTTAGCACCTAAACCAAAAAGCTTTAATATTCCACTAAGTATAATTGTTGTACATATAAGAATAATGAAAGCCATAATTGGATGCAGAACTGTTCTTCTCTTAGATCTTGGCATATTACTCACTCACTTTCTTTTTAAATTTTTTTAAAAAATCAAATCTTGTTAATACAATTATTCTATTGCATGTATTACATTTTAACTTTATGTCAACCCCTGTTTTTATAACTGTCCATAAATTACCTCCGCAGGGGTGACTTTTCTTCATCATGTATATGTCATTAACGTTAATATTATTTCTTTCCTTTTCCATTTTGGACCTCGATCTTTGTATACGGTATTTCGATATGATATTTATCAAATTTAATCTTAATTAATCTTAAAATATCCCTCTGATACTGCCATATTTCCCCAGGTGAACAATATAATCTCAAACCATAGTCAATAGATGAAGAGTTAAATTCTATGATGCCTTTATATGATGTGTCCTTTTTAACTGTTGGCCAAGTTAATACTTCATCTATTACTTCGTTAATTACCTTTTCAACCTTTTCGATTTTTTCTTCGTAAGCAACTGGCACAACTATTAACGTAGATGCGACACTTTGTGATAAATTTACTATTTCGTTAATATTTCTATTTGCAATAGTGTAAGTTTTTCCATCAAAATCTTGTATCTTTGTAGATCTAATACCAAGTTGAGTAACTCTACCAGTAAATCCGTTATATGTGATAAAATCTCCTACAACATAGTAATTGTCCATTATTATTGTCGTTCCACTAATAATATCTTTTAATGTATCTTGAAATGCTAAGGCAGCAACGGCAGAGGCTACTCCTAAAGAGGCAATTAAACTTGTAACATTAACACCGTACAAATCTAAAATAAAAATAACAGCGAAAAATATTATAACATATTTTATAAAATTTTTGAGAAGAGATAAAACTGTTACAGCTCTCTTTTTCTCGAAATCTGACTTATTCCTTAATAATACCTTATTTATGAGATGATCAAATATTCTATATGCTATAAGAGAAACACCTATTATTAAGAATAAACCATATACTTTCTTTTTAGTTATAAATAATACTAATTTACTCATTATTCACCTATATCTATATTTATTATTTCTAATATTCTTGCTAAATCTTCATCACTATCAAACGGAATAGTTACCTTTTTCGCTGAAATTGTTACCTTTGTTCCGATTTTTTCTCTTAAAGCTTCCTCATAAATAGAGTATACCCTGTTTAAAGGAACTACTCTGTGAATTTTATTCTTTCTTGATATTTCATCTCCCTTAACAATTGATTCAAGAGATCTAACACTTATTCCTTCATTAACTATTCTATTTGCAAGTCTAATAACATACTCTTCATCTGATAATTTACTTAATATTTTAGCATGAGCCATGGATAATTTTTTTTCTATTACCAGTTTTTTTACTTCATCTGGTAAAGAATTTAAACCAATAACATTTGTCACATAACTTCTAGATTTGCTAATTTTTTTAGATAATTCTTCTTGAGTAATGTTTAACTTTTTAATGATGTTTCCATATGCTTCAGCTTCTTCTATTGGATTTAAATCTTCTCTTTGAATGTTTTCTAAGAGAGCTATTTCTAACATCTCTTCATCACTCGCATCTTTGATTATCGCTGGAATCGCATCAAAACCTGCTATTTTAGCTGCTTTCGTTCTTCTTTCACCAGCAATTAACTCGTATCCTTTTACACTTTTTTTAACAATAATTGGTTGAAATAGACCATGAGCCTTAATTGAATCAGCGAGTTCATTTAGTGCTTCTTCATCAAAATGTTTTCTCGGTTGAAAAGGATTACTTCTAATGTCATCTATAGGTATATTTTTAATTTCGTTAGAAGATGCTGTTTCAACAATTTCTTTTTCAAATGTTTCAAAATTAATGTTTTCACTACTAAATAATTGATCTAACCCCTTGCCTAAAGCTTTTCTTTTATTCTCCATCTCTTTCTATAACCTCCTTAGCTAAGTTTAAATATGCTTCAGTAGCTCTACATTCACTATCATAATCACATATTGGTTTACCATAGCTTGATGCCTCAACTAATCTTATTAATCTTGGTATAATAGTATTAAAAACGTAATCACCAAAATATTGTCTTACTTGTTCAACAACTTCCAACCCTAGATTTGTCCTAGAATCTAACAGTGTAAGTAACACACCCTCTATAGTTAACTCTGGGTTTAATTGTCTTTGGACCCTTAATATTGTATCTAACAATTGTTTAACACCCTCAAGTGCATAAAACTCACATTGTACAGGAATTATAACCGATTTACTTGCAACTAAAGCATTCATCGTACAAACTCCTAGTGCAGGTGGACAATCTATAATAATATAGTCAAACTCATCTTTTATTTCATCTATTGCTTTTCTTAGTTGTTCATTTTTTTTAAACTCTGGATTATAAAATTCTTCTTGAAATAATTCCATATCCAACCCTGCCAAATTAATTGATGCAGGTAGCAAATATAGTTTAGTAAATTTTGTCTTGATAATAGCCTTCTTTATATCACATTTATTTGTTAATACATCATATGAACTGTTTCGAAGTGAGCTTTTATCAATACCTAGTCCGGTGGTAGCATTACCTTGTGAATCTAAATCTATAAGTAATGTTTTCTTGCCAAATTTTCCAAGTGATGCAGATAAATTTATACTTGTAGTAGTTTTACCGACTCCACCCTTTTGATTTACTAGTGAAATAATATTTATCATAAATCTGCACTTCCTTCATTTTCTTTTCTTTTTTATTTTAACATATTTGAATAATATTGTACAATATCTAATTTAAAAAGAGCCTAATTTTCATTAGACTCTTTACTCTCATATCTTTCAATTTTACCCGTTGATACAAGTTCATCAATTTCTTCTTTTGTTATTGTTTCATGCTCGATTAATGTATCACTTATTAAGTAAACTAAATTTTTATTCGCTTTAAGAATCTTTGTAGCATCTTTATAACATTCATCCATAATTTTTCTGACTTCATTATCGATTTCTAGTGCAACTTGATCACTAAAGTTTCTTGCTTTGTCATAGTCTCTTCCTAGGAAAACATTTCCTTCTTTGATTTCTAATTGAACTGGACCTAAATCACTCATTCCATATTCTGTTACCATTGAACGAGCAATTTTAGTTGCCTTTCTAAAGTCATCTGAAGCACCAGTTGATATTTCTCCAAAGAATAATTCTTCACTTACTCTACCACCAAGTAATCCAGTGATCTGAGCAAGCAATTCGTTCTTTGTAGATAGATTCATTTTTTCATCCTTTGGAAGCATCATTGTATAACCGCCAGCCATTCCTCTAGGAATGATAGTTATTTTGTGAACATCTTGTGCATCCTCAAGTTTTAAACCAATTACAGCATGACCTGCTTCATGAAGTGAAACTAGCTTTTTCTCTCTATCAGTAATTTTTCTGCTTTTTTTAGCAGGTCCCATAATTACTCTGTCAGTAGCTTCATCTATATCTTTCATTGTAATTGACTGTTTGTTTTTTCTAACAGCTAAAAGTGCTGCTTCATTAAGTAAATTTTCTAAATCCGCTCCACAAAATCCAGGAGTTCTTTTTGATAGATTTTTTAAACTTACTTCTTTAGATAATTTTTTATCTCTAGCATGAACTGCTAATATTTCTTCTCTTTCAGAAGCATCAGGATAACCTACAGTAACTTGTCTATCGAATCTACCAGGTCTTAGAAGTGCAGGATCTAATACATCTGGTCTATTTGTTGCAGCTATGATGATAATGCCTTCATTAGCACCGAAACCGTCCATTTCAGCTAATAATTGGTTTAAAGTTTGTTCTCTTTCATCATGGCCTCCACCAATACCTGTACCTCTTTGTCTACCAACAGCATCTATTTCATCAATAAATATTAAACAAGGTGCATTTCTTTTGGCTTCTTTGAACATGTCGCGGACACGAGAAGCACCAACACCAACAAATAATTCAACAAAATCAGAACCACTTATATAATAAAATGGAACATTTGCTTCGCCAGCGACAGCTTTAGCAAGAAGTGTTTTACCTGTTCCTGGAGGGCCCACAAGAAGTACGCCCTTTGGTATTCTAGCACCTAACTTTGTAAATTTTTTAGGTTCTTTTAAGAAGTCTATTAATTCTTTTACTTCTTCTTTTTCTTCTTTTAATCCAGCTACATCATTAAATGTCTTTTTGTTTTCGTTCATATTTAATTTAGCTGTACTCTTTCCAAAGTCCATTGATTTACTATTACCACTAGATATTCTAGTAAACAAGTAAATGGTTGCAAAAACCAAAATAGCTATTGGAACGACATTAACTAGTATTGTAACTATAGCCCCTGTACCTGGATCACTATTTGTATTAACCTTAAACTCCATTGTATCAGAGTAAGATAGTATTTTTTCCATAACTGAATCTGAATAAGGAACAGTTACAATAAACGACTCTCTTTTTGAGTAGTCTTTTAAACTACCTTTAATAATATATGTACTAGATGAAGCCTTTGGAGTAATGTTTATCTCTTTTACTTTTCCGCTTGCGGCCTCTTTTATAAATTCATCATATGTTATTTTATTTACTATATTGTTACTTAAAGAATAAAAGTATGCAGTAACAATCATAAGCGCAATTAACACACCATATATACCGAATGATTTAATTAATCCAGTAGTATTCTTTTTTCTTTTCATTTATTTCTTCCTTTCTGTGTACTTAAGTATTATATCATATTTTGAGTCAACATCTACATCAAATTTACTTTTTATAATACCGGGAATCCAAATTATATTATCATCGCTATCAACAACTATAGGAAAAATATTTCTTAATCTTTTAGGGACTTTTTTATCAATAAATACCTTTTTAACTTTTTTAAAATAGTTTGTATTTTTTGTAACAATTCTATCATTTTCTTCTCTGGTTCTCACTCTAAGTGGTAACTTCAATTCATTTGAATTTAATCTTATAACAAAATTGTCTTTCTTATCTGAATCATCAACTACTTCTATAGTTCCCATTGGGAAATCAAATTTTTTATCAAACTCTATATTATACTTTTCCTGTCCTGATTGACAACTAAATACTAGTCTATCATATTCCCTTAAAACAATCCAGCCCTTAGGTAAATTATATTCAAAATTTTTATCTTTACTAAGTAAATTGGTTAAAATGTGAACATGTTTTGAACTAATTACATGTATATTATCTTCATAAATATCTTTTAATATCTGTTCTAAGAGTCTCTTTTGAATATAAAGATCTAATTTAAAATATTTTTTTAAATCTAAAACATTATCATTAAATACATCCCTTTTTATAATGTTTACTTCTTTTAATATATATTCATCTGCTTCAATTAAATCATTACTAAATTTTAAAAAACTTTTATGAACATCCTTATTTTCATCTTTTAAAAAGGGTAATATTTTTTTTCTAAATCTATTTCTTTTGTACTTGTCACTATTATTAGATGAATCAATTGCAAAAGGTATACTGTTGTGCTTATTGTATTTAAATATTTCTTCTTTTGTTACAAAGATTAATGGTTTAATGAATGTATAGTCATTTTCTTTATTAATTAGTTTAAAACCACTATAACCGGTAAGATTAGATTTTCTAGTTATACGCATTAAAATAGTTTCAATTAAATCATCAGCATGATGTGCTGTTAATATATATTTTGTATTGTATTTATTTGCAATTTCTTTTAAAAAAGCTAACCTTTTTATTCTATAATAAGCTTCGCTTTTATCGTCTTTTTTTAAAGTAATACTTTCAAATGTAATATTATGTTTATAGCAATAGGTTTTTAATTCTTGCATTTCTTTTTTAGACTCTTTTCTTATATTATGGTTTACATGTGCACAGATTACCTGGATGTTTTCGTTATATAATAAATTTAGTAAACACATAGAATCTGGACCATAGGAACAGCCTAAAACAATTGTTTTGTCTTTTAAGTTATCTTGAATAAATTTTATTACTTCTTTCATAGTTAACGCCCTTTTCTGTATGTATTCTACCTAATTTTGAGATCTTTGTCTAGTACATAAAAAAAATAAAAAGGTGTTTCGCTTTCTATTTTTAATTTTTTTTAGGCTCGACTACGTTTCAAATTCATCTTCATCCACCCAGTAATTAGGAGTTTTAATAATAAACGATTTATCACTTATTAACTAAAAAGAAAAAGCATTAGTAATACTAACGCTTACGCTCTTTCCCTTTTTCAAAAATATAATCGAAAAATTCTTCCTCACTTTCAAAAGACTTGGTTTCTTTTTCTTTTCCTAGTGAAGCTACTGATTTATATACTTCATCGTAATTATTCATAATGTTGTCTGTTATGCTTGGGTGTGTTGATCCCATACCAGTTTGTTTGTCTGCTATTAATTTGCCTGTTCTTTTTTCTTGATCATAATAATCTACACGATATAGTGCCTTATATGTTAAACTATCACCGGCGTAAATTGGCTCTTGAACTCCATATTTTTCGATAAATTCACTGCTAATTTGTGGTTGTGGTATATCCTTTTTAAAGGTAATTTTGAAATTAATATTAAGATATGAATTACCATTTATACCTTCTAGTTCTTCAAGACTGTACTTTATTGTTGCAAGGTTATCATTAAATCTTTCACCAAAGCAGCTTTTAGCCCACATATAAGGATCTGGGATATGAACATTGTAAATTTTACTATAATCCCATCTAAAGAAGCCTGTGGCCATAGAAGTATAACCGGTTCCGATACTTTTTATCGGATTTTCACTAGTTACTTTAAGAGTTTTTGTCGGATAAACATAATCTATACCATAATTAGTTTGTTCTAGTTCCTCTTCTGACATTCCAACCATATCTGAAGTCATAATAGTACTTGCAGTTTTATCAGGTAACTCTCTTATGTCAACAAACATCTCGTACTCAGCATCTTCTTCGCTTTTAAATAATCTTAGTTCTGTAGGAGTATAGTTGTAAAAATATTCATCTTTATATTCATTACCATTTTCTATTATATACTCTACTCCACTTTGATATTTATCGTCAGCTGTTTTAGCCTTTTCACATCCTGTTGCTCCAAAGGATGCTACGGCAATTACTGTAGATAAAGCTAATGCAGTAGCTCTTTTTCCAATTTTTTTCATATAAATTCCCCCTTTGTGGTTACGTATTTTAGCATAAAATTAACTTTTTTTCAACAAAAAACAAACGATTATTCATCGTTTGTCATATTTAGTTTAACTTTTGTAGATTGCATTTTTTCGCTACGTTCGAACGTAAGCGTTATTACATCACCAACATTTTGTTTATATAGGTGATATCTAAGTGAAGCCAGGTTTTTAATTTCTTCATCATTTAGTTTTGTAATTATATCTCCTCTTTTTAATCCTGCCTTATCAGCTGGTGAACCTTTTTGGACTTCAACTACGACAACACCACTAGTTAACTCTGTATTTAATGTAATACCTTGTTGGTATAATGTATATCTATCGGTTAAATCAATCATTTTAATTCCTAGTAGTGGTCTTTTAATTTTTTCACCAGAAATGATTAGATTAGCAAACTGTACTGCATCCTCAATTGGAATAGCAAAACCTATACCCTCAACACCATCAGATACAAGTTTCATGTTAGTGATACCTATTACTTCGCCATTGGCATTTGCAAGTGGGCCACCACTATTACCTGAGTTAATTGATGCATCAGTTTGAAGAACTTTCATCACGTAGTCTGCAGATTGATTATCAGTGCTTACTTCAACCATTCTTTCTTTTCCACTTAAAACTCCTCTTGTAACTGTCCAATAATAAGTAGTATCAAGTGGTGCACCTATAGTAAAGACGGTATCACCAAGTCTTGATTTTGAAGTGTCTCCAATGCTAGCAACCACGATGTTATCAGCATTTTCTACACTTAGAACTGCTAAATCAGAGTAATCATCGTTACCTTCTATTTTAGCATCCATTTCTTTTTTATTTGTAAACATTACCTTTACATTTTTTGCACCTTTAACAACATGGTTATTTGTTAAAATATATGCCTTATTACCTTTACTTTGATAAACAAATCCTGTTCCACTAGCTGCTAACGTATCGTTTTGAAAAACCTCAACAACTACAACAGAATCATATAGTTTTTCTACTGAATCAGCGATACCAGTATCAGTGATAGTTACATTTTTTTGACTTTTGTTAATTACTGTAGATTCACTCTTAAAATTAGTCATACCGTAATACATAGCTGCGGCACCCAATAAAAATACTATTAATAAAATAATAAAGTTTCTAAATAGGTTGTTTTTATTTTCCTTTTTACTATTCTTTTTTTCCATAATAATTCCTCCCTTACTTTATAAATTGATAATATCCATGTAATTAGTTGGAAATCCCATCTTATCTAAAACCGCTTCAATTTTGATAGTTTTAAGTTTACCTTGAAGGTAATCTTTTTCGTAGTCGATTTCTTTCATCATTAATCGGAAATTATCTTCCCTTAATAATCTTTTTAATATGATGATTAGAGCAAACAAATCATTTTTTCCATAGTTATATTCGCCCTCTTCATTTTTTGTGATATTTAATTTTTCATGATAAACTGTATCATCTATTCTACTTGCTGTTTTATGATCATACAAGATATCCTCGTGAGCACAAAGATTTCTATAATTTGCAAGTATCGGTAAATAAGATAGTAAATCCTCTACTTTTAAATTAAATAACTCGGCAATATCATCTTGATCAGGCCTTTTAATAATTGAAAATAATTCACAAACTATACCAAAAGATAATACTTTTACAACTATCCATAAAGGTATATAACCATAATTATATATATAATGCGTTGTTGCTGAGTGTTGACCACCATTAATTCTAATTTGTCTTTTTATCTTTCTAAGTAAGTCATTAGTTTGTCTTATTTTTTCCTTTGTAGTATTAAAGTTAGATGGTTTTAAATAATCCTGTTCTCTAATACCATATTTTCTCGATAATTCATATGAAAAAATACTTTTGATATTATTTTCAATTACTAATATGTATTTAAATACAATATTTCTTAATTGTCTGTCGAACTCAAAAACAGAATACATTTCTTTAAATGTTGAACCCTTGCGAAAGTTTTTATCCTTACTATCCATAAATAAATGTCTATAACCATTTAAGAAAAAATAATTTTCTCTTAGTAGTACTTCTCTAACATAGGATTCATCTTCTATTTCAAGACCTTTGTTTCTTAAAATTTCGACTTGTTCATCTATTGTTTTAAATACTTTTTGCATAGTACCATCCTATCCCAATTTAAAATTATACTACAATTTTTATGAAAATGATAGGTTTTTGAATAATTAGAGTACAATTTTACTGTTTTAATCTTTTACTTTCATTAATTGTTTCATATGAGTCTGTGATTGAAATAAATGCTTTTTCATCAATTCTTCTTATACCTTCTTTTAGTTTATAATAGTCTTCACTTGGTATAACACTCATCAATACTTTTCTTTTATTATTTGTAAATCCACCACGAACTTCTAAAACGGTTAGATCGTATTTTAAATCTTCTATAATAAATTTTTTAACTTCCTTATCTTTTTCAGTAATAATGTAAAATACCTTAGATTCGTTTATACCTAGAGTTAATCGTTTGCTTATATTTTCCATTATGACTATACTGATTAATGAAAGAAGAGCATTATTTAAACCAAATGTAAAATAGGTTAATATTATTAATAATGCATTTAATGAGTTTAAAAGTATATTTTCACTATTATAGGAAGTGGTTTTCTCAATTATTTTTATACTGTCTGTAGCACTTACGAGCATATTTTCTCTGTATATAAACCTGTATCCAATTCCCATCAATACACCACCATATATTGCCAGCAAGAATTTATCGGCACTGGTAATATCTATATAAGCTGGTACATCTTTTGTTAAATATACAAAAAGTGGTACCAACCAAAAGGTTACTACACTTTTTCTTAGGTAATCTTTTGAGTAGAGAAGAGCACCTAATATTAGAAAAAATGAATTTGCTAGTATCATAACAATTGCTAAATCATAGCCTGTATTAAATGCATACAATTGACTAAATCCATATATTCCTGAAGAAATAAAGTTTAGATTCACAAAAAATAGATTTATTGTTACAGCTATTATTAGTGAACCTATTATTATTTTAGCCAAGCTAAGTGTCGTTCTCATTCTATACCCCTTTCAAGTAAACTATGAATTATTGGCATCAGGTTACCATCTAGTACACTTTCAGTATTACTAGTTTCATAATTACTTCTTAAATCTTTTACTAATTTATATGGTTCCAAAACATAATTTCTTATTTGGTAACCAAAATCAATATTATCCATACCACCTTGGATATCTTTAAGTTCTTTTTCTTGATTTTTCTTTTCTAGTTGATATAGTTTATTTTTTAACATTTTCATGGCTACCGCTCTATTTTGAATCTGACTTCTTTCAATTTGACAGCTGACGACAATGCCAGTTGGAATGTGTGTAAGTCTAACTGCGGAATTACTAGTATTAACGGATTGGCCTCCTGCTCCAGATGAATGATAAACATCCATTTTTATGTCACTGTCTTTTATATCAATATTTAAATCGGTATTTATTTCAGGGGTTACTAGTACACTAGCAAATGAGGTGTGTCTTCTTTTATTGGAATCAAAAGGACTGATTCTAACTAATCTATGAATTCCTTTTTCCCTTCTTAGGTAACCATAGGCATTATCTCCGGTTATTAATAATATCGCATTTTTAATACCTGCTTCCTCTCCATTTTGTTTATATATCACTTTATATTTAAAATTATTCTTTTCACAAAATCGAGTATACATTCTAAGAAGCATGTCTGCCCAGTCCATGGCTTCAGTTCCTCCTGCACCAGGATGTATTTCTAAATAGCAATTTTCCTTATCATATGGACCATTTAATAAGGATTGTTCCTTGATAGTTGATACTTTTTCTCTTAGTGGTTCAATTAAAGATTCTATTTCTTTTAAATCATCAATTGAAGTTGAGGAACTAATTAATTCAATTAGTGACTCACATTCTTCTTTGGCTTCTGTTATTTTATCTGTTATTTTTGATAAATAGTTTAACTCTTTGTTCAAACTTATGTTTTTATCTTGATCCTGCCAGATTTTTTCATTGCTAAACTCTTTTTTTATATCTCTTATTCTTTTAAGTTTTTCCTCAATGTCAAAGAGACCTCCATAATGAAGTTATAGAGTTATTTATTTCATTTAATGTTTTCAAAATATTATTCTTATCCATAATTCCACCTATAAAAATTATAAATTATTTATTAAAAAGGGTCAAGAAATACTTTTTAATTTTTTGTTTATTTGCTATAATGATGGAGGATGGTGATAATATGATATATATAGTACTTGCAGTTGTTATTACAATTATTACAGCTGGATTAATAATATTTTTAAATTTATCAAATAAGCAGAAGAAGGATTACATTAGGATAAATACGGCAGAAGAAGCCATTAACGCTAGTCTTGATGAAAGATTAAATCTATTAAAAGAAATAGAACAAATTATAAATAACTCAACTGAATTGAATCAAAATAATTTTAAATCACTAAACATAGATGAATTAGATTCGTTTGAATTTGATAGAAAACTATCTAAAATAACCGAATTATTTAACAAAATAAGAAGTGACTATGAGGTCGAACTTGATAAGGAAGATTTTCGAGATCTAATGACTAAACTAAAAATTAATGAAGAAAAAAACGAGGCATCTAAATCTTACTATAATAAATATGCAGAAGATTTAAATTCTCGTATATCATCTTTTCCAGCAAATATTATTGCTAAAATAAGTGGAACTGATAAAAAAGAAATGTTTGATATTAATAAATTCAAACAGGTTAAAACAGACATTGTTGTTGAATCAAAAATCTAATTATAACTGCCAATCTATTGGTTTAATATTATTTTTTATTAAGAAATC
>CADBSQ010000127.1 GCA_902797415.1 uncultured Erysipelotrichaceae bacterium
GAAATATTTGAAAAATATGTTGAGCAAAATACTACTAAAAAAGGTATCAGATTAATCAGAAGATATTACGGAATAATTGGAAAAAAGTAATAATTACTATTAAGAATGTTAACTGTTTTTGTTAACATTCTTTTATATAGGAAGCGTTAATATTCCATTTAAAAGCAAATATCTTCCTTAATCTGTGATATAATACTGGTGGGTGTGAATATGACAAATATTATTATAAATTCAGATTTAACAAAGAAAATATTTTCCTTTTTGGAAATCGCAAATAGTTTAAAGTTTTTAGATTCAAGTATTTTTGAAACTATAGATAAATATAAAGAAAACAATGATATAGATTTCAATAATTATTATTTAGAATATATATCTGGTTTACCTAAATTAGATTTCAAAACTGTTGTAAAAATATCTAGAGAAATTTATAAAGTTTATGATAAAGAGCAAGATTTTGATAATATTTTGGAAAAGTTAGTAAGTAATTATTGTATAAGTAATGGTTCATTAAATCCAAATGATGATAATTGCATAACAAAAGCTCATGAAAGCAGAGTATTACTGTCTGGAACATATTATGATGTGGTGTTGTTATGTCATGAGATAGGTCACAAATTAAGATATAATAATTTTACAAGTAATACGGATATTATGGATGATTTCTTTTTTGAAACCCCTTCAATAATACTCGAGCTTGCTGCTAACGATTATTTAAGGAACAATTATGGTGTTGATATTAAAGCTGACCAATTACGAAATGACCATGTTTTAAGTATAAAAAGAAATAATAGTATAGATAGAAATATATTTTTAACTATAATAGAAATATTAAAAAAAGAAAAACTAAATACTGTAAATCTATATAATGCACTTACTAAAAATCAAGAGATCATGGAATATCTTTGTCTGCAGAATCATTCAATTGAAGAATGCCTCGCTGAAGTTTTTTTAAATTATTCGTATGATATAGGATATATATTAGGAAGTCATGTAAATAGCAGTGATAATAAAGTGGATTTGCTAAATATGTATCTAAAATATAAAGACAACGGAATTAATATGCCATTTACAATAAGTGAATCGATGATTAAAAGTGCGTTCATCCCATTTAGATATACTAAGTAAAAATGAAAAAGATTATTAAACTATTTAAAAATTAATGCAATATATGGTTTATGGTTATAAAACTATAAAAAAGAAGGAGTAAAAAATGATTTTAAATATAAGCGGTCGAACCGATATTGTAGCATTCTATTCAGAATGGCTTTTAAATAGATTAGATGAGGGTTTTATAGATGTTAGAAATCCCTTTTATCCAAAAATGGTTAGTAGAATTTTCTTAGAAGATGTAGACTTATTATTTTTTTGTACAAAAAATCCTATCCCTATAATTGATAAAATAAACGATATTAAAAAGAAGGTCTATTTTCATGTAACATTAACTCCTTATAAAAAAAATATTGAACCAAATTTACCATCAAAAAGAGATATAATAAATGCAATAAAAAAGTTATCAACAATTATTAGAAAGAATAATATTGTAATTAGATATGATCCTGTATTTATTAGTGATGAATATAATCTTAATTATCACATAAAGGCATTTGATAAAATTTGTACTTTACTAGATGGTTATACAAATAAAATATTAATTTCATTTATCGATGACTATAAAAACGTAAGAAGAAATTATAAAGTTTTAAGATTTAAACCTTTTACAGAACATGAGTATAAAGTAATTGGCACTTCCTTTAGTGAAAGTGCAAAAAAACATAATATAGAGGTACACACTTGCAATGAAGTAAGAAATTTGACTGAGTTTGGTTTTATAAAAGATGACTGTATGTCAAAGGAAATTGCTTTTAGATTAACAGGTAAAGTTTATAATAAAAAGTGGAAGGCTCGAAAAAACGCAGTGTGCAAGTGCGTGGAAATGGTGGATATAGGAGTTTATAATTCTTGCAAGCATTTTTGTAAATATTGTTATGCTAATTTTGATGAAAAAAAAGTACAAGAAAACTATAATAACCATGATCCAAAATCATCATTACTTATTGGGAGATTGAAGGAAGATGACATCATAAAGATTAGAAAAAAATAAGTATGCTCTTTTTTCTGAGGTTAATGTGATATATATGATGAATCTTGTCATTTGATAGGTCTTACTTTCTTTTAACATAGTAACTTTATCCTTAATGTTTGATTCATTATACCAAAATAATATAAAATTATTATTTACTTAAAAAATGTAAATAAATTTTTAAAAAACGCATATTTTTTGTGATATAATTTCATTAACTTTATATATTTAATGTTTATTTAATGTTTAGGTGTTAATTTTTTTTAGAGGTGAGAACTTTGAGGATTCTAATTATTGAAGATGAAAAATCACTTGCAGAATTAGTTGCAAATAGATTAAAGAAAGAAAAATACATTGTTGATATATCTACAGATGGCGAAGAAGGGCTTTACAATGCTTTAATGGATATATATGATCTAATACTTCTTGATATAATGTTTCCAAGTGTTAATGGTATAGAGATACTTAAGGAGATTAAACTTACTTTAGATAGTAATTCAAAAATAAAGCTAACTGGTAATTCATATGTTTCAGAACTTGATGATGAAGATACTAGCTATTCTAATATAGACTTAAATGGCTATAAATTATATGTAGGAGGTAAAGAACTAAAGAAATAATAAGAAGTTAGAAGAAGTTTATTCTTCTTTTTTTATGGAATATGTTATAATCAAGGAAAGGTTGGTGATAATATGTCTATTTACGATAGTAAAGTAATAAATAGAAAAGGTGAGGAAGTACCTTTAAAAAACTTTAAGGGGAAGGTACTTATAATTGTTAATACTGCTACAGGATGTGGGTTTACACCGCAGTATGAAGGTCTTGAAACTCTTTACAAAAAGTATCATGACAAAGGATTAGAAATACTTGATTTTCCATGTAATCAATTTGGTAATCAAGCACCTGGAACGGATGATGAAATACATGAGTTCTGCTCATTAAAATACAACACTTCTTTTGATCAATTTAAAAAGGTAGATGTTAATGGAGAAAATGAAATACCTCTTTATACATTTTTGAAAAATTCAATTGGTGAAGATACAATTGAAGGAATGAAAAATAAAATGGCTATGAAAGCTGTTGAAAAAATGAGCGCAACTTACAAAAATAAAAACGACATTAAATGGAATTTCACTAAGTTTTTAGTAGATAAAGAAGGCAACATTGTCGCTAGATATTCTCCGACTTATAAACCAGAAGATATGGAAGAGAAAATTAAGGAGTTAATGGAGTTATAACAAAATTTTTTCTAAATAAAAACTTGTCTAAATAGATAAGTTTTTATTTGTTTTTTCTTTGTTAAAAGTATGATATAATTAGGATAGAGGTAAGTGGTTCTATGAAAAAGGTATTATTATTTATTTTAAAGTTTTTAGTAAGCATATTTATCCTTGCATTTGGTCTTACTTTAACAATTTTTATATTCCATAAAGTAAAAAGTTTAGGTGAATATAATACCCTTAAAAAGGAAGGCTTTATTAATCTTTATCCTATAGATGATTACCATCTAAATATATATAGAATTGGTAAAAAAAACAGCAGTCATAAAATAATAGGAATTTCTGGATTAGGAGTTAATGATTATAACGTTAGAATGTCTTTTGTTAATAAAGTATTAGAGGAAGATTATGAGCTTATTTATATAGATAGAGCTGGTTATGGCTATAGTGATGACAACAACAAAAAACAAACTGTCAAAAGAATAGTAAATGATTATAGAGAAGCTTTAAAAAAAGCTAATATTGAGGGGCCTTATATATTAATGCCTCATTCAATCGGAGGAGTATATGCTACATATTGGGAAAGCATGTATCCTAATGAAATAGAAAGTGTTATTTTTATAGATAGTACAGTCATTGAGCCTATTAAAGAAACTAGTAATAATAAAAAAGACTATACTGAGTATTTAGAACTACTATCTAATAGATTAGGTCTTCAAAGACTAGCTTTAAGA
This sequence comes from uncultured Erysipelotrichaceae bacterium, assembly GCA_902797415.1. Lineage (GTDB taxonomy): Bacteria > Bacillota_I > Bacilli_A > RF39 > UBA660 > RUG11867. The sequence goes on from CADBSQ010000127.1 coordinate 4,035, forward strand.
ACTAATTATCCACAGTTGCCTAGTAGATTTTCTAAAAAGGAACAAAAATATTCGGATTATTTAAATATAAAAGGTAGTATGAATAAAGCAATATACTCTGAAACAAAACTTCATAATACTAATATAAATGAAACATTTAAAAACATAAAGAAAAACGATATACCTAAACTATACATAAGTTCAACTAGAGGTGCAGAAGATATTATTGATTTAGAAAATGACTTATTATGGATAACTAAACGTAAGAAA
>CADBSQ010000128.1 GCA_902797415.1 uncultured Erysipelotrichaceae bacterium
CATAGTGAAAAATCTTCAGAAAGCATGATAATATATAATCGATTATTCGAATATCACAGAAAAGTTGAAATGGATGGAGAAAACACTGTGTATACTATTTTACAAAAAAAATATGATCGCTTGGGAGAACTGGAATCAATTGTTGAACAAACATATTCATTTTCTCCAGAGCAGTTAAAAGCTTTTTGTTCTCCAAAAGTAGAAGATTATAATCTTTTACAATTATTAGATTATTTTAGAAGGTCAGAAGCTTCCAAAGATCTTAAAAACTTTTCAACGTATACAGAATTTACCACCAGTAGAATTACAGGAAACACCTATATTAATGGAGAAAAAGTTGATTATCCAACTAGAACAATGACAAAGTAACCGCTTTGTCATTTTTTAATTTAAAATAATTGTCTTAATATTATAGTGTGTGATATAATTATTATAGTAAAGATACCTGGTGATAAACTATGAAATGTTTAAATTCAAATTGTGATGCAACTGAAATAGAAAAAGACGATAAGTTCTGTTATAAATGTGGACATTGGACTACAAGGGGATATAATTTTTTAAAAAATGATCCCAATGCTAGCAAAATATTTGATGGGTCTACTATTAAACAAAGTACTAGAGTATCATTTCTAATAGAACTTTTTGCTATATCTTTTATTTTATTTTTTGTTATTATCGTAATAAGAGGTGATAACTTATTTAAACCGCTTTATTACTTAAAAAAACAGATAAATAATTACTCATATGGTTACAATACTACATTGATTAAAACTGATAATAAGTATTATAAAGAAAACATAACTAGTTATGAAGAGGCTATTGATTTTATAAAGAAAGACTTTAGTAGGCAAGAGAGCTATTGTTTTAATGATTATGAGGTTAATAGGATTGCTTTAAAATTAGAAAAAGACTATTCTATACCGAGCGTATCTTTTTGTGATATGTCTTTAGAAGAGGCAACTAGAATTAAAGACGTAGTTGAAAAAATGTATAGTTTATTTCCAAATATTAAGGGTGCATTAACAAATATAACCATTTCTAATGCTAAAACTAAGTCTGAGTATATTGCACGTTTTCAACCAATGTATCAATTTGTTAATATAAATGAAAATATCAATGATTATAATAAAGTTAATAAAACACAAATACTTTTAAACAGTTACTACTTTATAAACGATGATACTTTAAGTAAACCTCTTACAAGTACAGTCGATAAAAATTGGTATGTAAATGATGCAACTTGGGAGTCAACAATAGCCCATGAATTTGGACACTATATATCATTTTTAACTTTATTAAGAGAAAGTAATTTCGAAAATATAACTTTTGTTTCTAAAAATAATATTAATAAAATAAATGAGATATTAAATAACTATGGAAATGAAGGTCACTCAATAATAATTATTAATAAAGCATTAGATAATTATAATAAAAAATACAATACATCAATATCAATTAATGATTTTGCAAGTTCTATTTCTAGATATGCAGCGACTTTTGATAAGAGTAATCGTCTTATTGCTGATGAAACCATTGCTGAAGCTATACACGATTATTACTTGCATGGTGATAATATGCAATCTGAAAGTAAAGAAATAGTAAATGTTATTAAAGCTATGTTATAGAGGTGTCTATGAAAAAATGTTTAAATTGTAAATCAGTCGTTAGAGAAAATGATATATATTGTCGAAACTGTGGATGCTCTTTACAAAGCAACACTAGCTATGTACTGCTCAATGTATTATCAGTGTTTCTAATATTTGGAATAATATTTATGATTATTTTATTTATCTCATCATATTTAGTATCAAACAATGGAGGTTAATATGGATAAAAAAAATTTTGAAGGTTACAATGAAACTGTAAATGATATATATAAACGATTAGATACAAATGAAAACGGTTTAACAGTAGAAGAAGCATTAAAAAGATTAGAACGAGATGGTAAAAACAAATTAGCAGAACCTCCAAAAAAATCTAATTTAGCATTATTTTTAGGTCAGTTTAATGATTTTATGATTATTCTTTTGATAATAGCATCATTGTTTTCAGCGTTAGTTTCATATATCAGAAAAGAATCATATATCGATTCTATAATAATAATTGTTATAGTAATTATTAATGCTATATTAAGTTTCATTCAAGAAAAGAAAGCAGATGCAGCAATAGAAGAATTAAACAAAATGTTTATTACTAATAGTAACGTTATTAGAGGTAATGTGAAACAAACTATTGATGTTACTGACCTAGTTGTAGGTGATATAGTTGAGTTAGAAGCAGGAGATTATGTTTCAGCAGATGCTCGCATTATAAAATGTGATAGTTTAGAAATAAATGAAGCAACCCTAACAGGTGAATCAAAAACAATAAAAAAAGATAATAAAGACATAAAAGAAGAAAAGCAACTATATGAACGAAAGAATATGGTTTACGCTGGTTGTAATGTTTCAAATGGTCACGCATTAGTAGTTGTTACAGCAACCGGAATGAACACTGAACTAGGTAAAATTGCATACAGCTTGATTAATAAAAAAAGTGATTTAACACCACTTCAAAAAAAAGTAAACGAAGTTAGTAAAATTCTTACATACATAATACTGGCAATTATCTTAGTAATGATGGTAATAGGATTAATTCTTAAGAATGATTTCTTTGATATATTGATGCTCTCCATTTCCTTAGCAGTTGCTGCAATACCAGAGGGAATGTCATCGATAATAACGATAATTTTATCTTTAGGAATGACTTCTATGGCCAGAAAAAATGTTATCATAAGAAAAATGGCCTCAGTTGAGACCTTAGGATCAACCGATATAATATGTTCAGACAAAACTGGAACAATCACTCAGAATAAGATGTTAGTAAAATGCATTTATGTTAATGATAGAATTTATTCAGACGAAGAATTAATTGATGATGATGAGCTATTAAAAGTTTGTGCATTGGTTAACCAAAATGTTACAAAAAACGAAGATAAATATCTAGGTGATGAAACAGAGATTGCCATTTATAAATATTTGGAGAGTATCAATTATAATAATGATAAACTGTATACTCGAGTAAAGGAATATCCATTTGATTCTGATAGAAAAATGATGACAACGATAAATGATGTAAATGGTAAGACTTATTCATTTACTAAAGGAAGTTTGGATTCTATTATTAATAGATGTTCTAAATATATTAAAAATGGTAAGATATATAGTATTAATCCTAAGTATAAAGAAAGAATTTTAGAAATAGAAAAAAAGTTATCTAGTCAGTCTCTTAGATTACTTGCATTCTCTTATAAAAACAAAGATATTGATGAACCTGAAAAAGATATGATTTTTATCGGTTTAATTGGAATGAAAGATCCACCAAGAGACAATGTTGCTAATGCTATTAAAACTTGTCAAAAGTGTGGTATAAGGCCAATTATGATTACTGGTGATAGCATAAACACAGCTACTGCAATTGCAAAAGAGGTTGGTATTATTGATAGTGACGATAGATCCATTGAAGGCAAGTATATAGAAAACTTAACTGATGATGAGTTTATAGATGCTGTTTCAAAATATCAGGTTTATGCAAGAATAACACCAAATAGTAAGCTTAGAATTGTTGAAGCACTTCAGAGCCAAGATTTAGTTGTTGCAATGACTGGAGATGGTGTAAACGATGCACCTGCTATCCAAAAAGCAGATATTGGAATA
>CADBSQ010000129.1 GCA_902797415.1 uncultured Erysipelotrichaceae bacterium
ATTAAAAGTATAAGTGATTGCCAGCAGATCATACAAAATAGAACAAATATAACTAAAATATTTAAAAATTTTGTTTTAAAAAGTTTTCTTTTCATAAGAATCACCTATGATATTTTATGAAAATTTGTGAAAAATGATAAAATTAATTATTTTAAGTTATAGATGAGTGGATACGTTTTCAAAAAACTATTTACATAAACACTGATTTGTAGCAATATACCAGCAATTTTTGGGGAAAGTGAACAAAAAAACGGCAAAAAAAAAGTGTGCATAAGGGGTAATTTGGTTAAAATTTTTAAAAAAATGGCAAAAATTGTCATTTTTTTTGAGAAAAAATGAATTTATCCGGAATAATAATAAGTAGAGGGTAAAAAATGCAAGAAAAGAAGGATAATGAATTTAATTTAATTTTATCAAAGGCAGATATAGTTGAAATTATTAGTTCTTATATCGAGCTAAAACCACAAGGTAAAAATTATTTTGGGGTTTGTCCTTTTCATGATGATCACTCTCCAAGTATGAGTGTAAGTAAGGATAAACAGATATATAAGTGTTTTGTTTGTGGGGCTAGTGGTAATGCTTTCAAATTTGTTGAAGATTATTTAAATATACCTTTTTTGGAAGCTGTAAAAGTTGTTTCAGATAAAATTGGGTATAACTTCAAACTTAAACAAAGCAAAGAAGATATTAAGAATAATAAATACTATGATGTTATGGAACTTGCAACGCTTTTTTATCAAAACAATTTAAAAACAAAAGATGGTAAAGAAGCAAGAGAATATCTAAAAAAGAGGGGTATTACTGATGAAATAATAAAAGATTTTAGTATAGGGCTTGCACCAAATAAAAATGATTCTTTATACAAGCTGTTAACTAAGAAAAATATTGATAAAAAAACTTTAAGTGAACTAGGCTTAATTGGTGAAAGTGATAATGTATACGACTTATTTAGAAATCGAATTATGTTTCCTTTAAAAAGTCCTAAAGGAAGAGTTAATGGTTTTAGTGGAAGAATTTACAATCAAGAAGGTAAAACTAAATACATTAATACTAGAGAAACAGTAGTTTTTAAAAAAAGAGAAAACCTATATAACTTTCATTTAGCTGCACCTGCTGCTAGAAGAGAAAAGTCTTTAATTATTTGTGAAGGCTTTATGGACGCCATAAGAATATATAGTATAGGCGTTAAAAATGTAGTAGCAACTATGGGTACAGCGCTCGCTAAAGAACAAATAGAACTTTTAAAAAGCCTTAACGTAAAAATCATTATCGTTATGGATAATGATAACGCTGGTGAGATGGCTACGGTTAGTATAGGTAGAGACTTACTCGATAATGGTATAGATATCGGTATAGTAAGACTAACTGGTAAAAAAGATCCAGATGAATATATACTTGCTAATGGTCCCAATGCTTTTATAGATAATATTAAAAATCCAATGAACTACTATGAATTCATGGAAAAGAATTTAAGAAAAGATAAAAACTTAAATAATAGTGTTGAATTAACTAGTTACATTAATGATATGATAAAGCTAATTATTGAAAGCAAAGATCCATTATTTATGGAAATAGAGGTTAATAAACTTGCTAATGAGTTTAACCTAGATAAAAGTCTTCTTCTATCAAGAATAAATATGGATGAACCTATAAAAGAGATTAAGGCTCCAACAAAGGAAAAACCAAAAGAAAAAGTAAAAAAATCAACTAAATTTGATAAAGCTTTTAAATCAATGCTTTATTATATGATGAATGATACTAATTGTATGAGAATGTTCTTAAGAAGAAATTTAGATTTACCGCAAACAAGATATGGACTTGTTGTCGATAATTTGGTATACTACTTTGAACTCACGAGGGAAATGGACTTTGCATCATATATTTCCTTTGTAGAAGATTATGAGGATGTTAGCTTTTTTGTAAAAGAGATTATCGAAAATCAAAAAAATGAAGATTTTAAAGAAGAGGATATGAAGGTGTTTTTAGATATTGTTGAAAATACAATTAAAGAAAAATTAATTTTAGAAAAAAAGAAAGCAATGCAAAACGAGCTAGATATAAGTATGAAGAAAAAATTATTTGAAGAAATAATTGAATTAAAAAGAGGGATGTGTTAAAAATGGTTGAAATCAAAACATTAGATGACAGAATAAACGATTTATTAAAAATAGGAAAAAAGAGTAAAACTATTACTTTTGAACAATTAGCTGAAAGTTTAAAAGGGTTAGATGTTGATAGTGATTCGCTTGATAAGATTTATAATGCACTAGTAGAAAATGGTATTGAAGTAATATCTGATAGCGAAGATGAATCTGAAACTGAGGGTGATGGTGAACACGGAGAAGTAAAGATTTTATCAGATGAAGACCTTACAAAGGATGTTAATATTAATGATCCAGTTAGAATGTATTTAAAAGAGATTGGTAGAATCAGCCTTTTAAGTCCAAAAGAAGAAATGGAACTTAGCATTAGAGTTAATGAAGATGACGAAGAGGCAAAAAGACTTCTTGCTGAGTCTAACTTAAGGCTTGTTGTTTCTATTGCTAAAAGATATGTAGGAAGAGGCTTATTGTTCTTAGACTTAATCCAAGAAGGTAACATTGGCCTTATGAAAGCTGTTGAAAAGTTTGACTATGATAAAGGATTTAAGTTTTCAACATATGCTACTTGGTGGATTAGACAAGCAATAACAAGAGCTTTAGCTGACCAAGCAAGAACTATCAGAGTACCAGTACATATGGTTGAAACAATTAATAAAATGGCTAGAATAGAAAGACAAATGACACTTGAACTTAATAGAACTCCAACAGAGGAAGAACTAGCTGAAAAAATGAAAATATCTGTTGAAAAAGTTAGAGAAGTTATGAAAATCAGCCAAAATCCTGTAAGTTTAGATTTACCTATTGGTGAGGAAGAAGATTCACACTTTGGTGACTTTGTTCCAGATTCTTCTACAATGAGTCCAGAAGAATATGCTACTAATGAAATTCTAAAGGAACAAATTAAGGATGTTTTAAAAACGCTTCAAAAAAGAGAACAAGAGGTTCTAGAACTTAGATTTGGACTTTTAGATGGAACATGTTATACTTTAGAAGAAGTAGGTAAAAGGTTTAATGTAACAAGAGAAAGAATCAGACAGATTGAAGCAAAGGCTTTAAGAAAGCTAAGACATCCTTCTCGTGCTAAAAAACTTAAAGACTTTTTAGGAGATGATTAGGTGGTAAAGATTAAAAATAGATTAAACAGCTTAGTAAAATATGTTAACATTGCGGACAAGGTAATGGATGTAGGATGTGATCATGCATTATTGGACATATATTTAGTACAAGAAGGTATACAAGATAAAGTATATGTTTGTGATGTTAACCCTAATGCATTAGAAAATGGTAAAAAAAACATTGAAGAAAACGACATGGTTGGAAAGGTAATTCCAATACTTGGATTTGGTATAGAAAAAACTGCTAGCTTAGATATAGACACACTTATAATTTCTGGTATGGGATCAAATAGTATTATAGAGATTATCTCTAGTCCATTATTAAGTAAAATCTATAAACTAGTTTTACAATCCAATACTAATCATTACGATTTAAGAAAGTATTTAACAAAGCTAGGTTTTAATATTTTTGATGAAGAAATTATTAGGGATGGAAAAAAAGAATATGTTAATATAGTTGCAGTAAGAGATTATGTTATAAAAACATACTCTGAAAAAGAATATCTTTTTGGACCAGTGTTAATAAAAAATAAAAAGAATCTAGAATATTTCGAAAAATTAAAGAGTGAATATGAAGATTTATACTACAGAAATAGAAATGAAAAACATGAAGAAGGTTTAAAATACTTAGAAGAAATTGTAAATGACTTAAAGAGTTCTTGAAACCTAAATAAAAATAATATATAATACGCTTGAAGAAAAGGAGAAAAATATGAAAAATGTTCACAAAATTACAATAAAATTAGAAAAAGAAGAGTGGAAAAAGTTACTTGATGAAACTTTTAAAGAAAAAAACAAAGAGACTACAATAAAAGGCTTTAGAAAAGGAAAAGCTCCTAAAGAAGTTTTTATTAAAAAATTTGGTATAGAAAGTTTATTTATGGATGCTGCTGATAAAGCTTATCCAATAGCTTATAGAAAAGTACTCGATGAAAATAAACTTGAACCAGTTGTACAACCAAAGGTTGATATTAAAAATATCAGTGAAGAAGAAATAGAATTAGAATTTGAAATAATTACTAAACCAGAAGTTAAAGTTAAATCTCTTAAAAACTTAGGTGTAAAAAAAGATGCAGTCAAAGTTACTAAAGATGAAATCAATAAAGAAATCGATAATATTAGAGGACAATTTGCAGAAATCATTATCAAAGAAAAAGGAAAAGCTGAAAAAGGTGACATTGCTGTAATTGACTTTGAAGGATTTGTTGATGATAAACCATTCGAAGGTGGACAAGCTAGTAACTATGAATTAGAATTAGGATCAAATACATTTATACCAGGCTTTGAAGACGGCGTAGTTGGTATGAAAATTGGCGAAACAAAGGATATTAAGGTTAAATTCCCAGATGATTACGTTGAACATTTAAAAGGTAAAGATGCAGTATTTAAAGTAACAGTTAACAGTCTTAAAACTAGAGTTTTACCTGAAATCAATGAAGAACTATTTAAAGACATGGGTTATGATAAAATTAAAACCAAAGAAGAATTAGAAGAAGAGATTAAAAAGCATCTTAAAGAACACAAAGAAAATGACGCTGAAAACAAATACATTGATGAACTACTAAATGCAGGTATCGAAAAAATGGAAGTTGAACTAAATGAAGAAATCGTTAACGATGAAGTAGATAGGATGATTCATGATTTAGAACACAATCTTTCTCATCAAGGTATTACTTTAGATTTATATCTTTCATTTAACAGAATTTCAAAAGATGAGTTTATTGAAAAAACTAAACCAGAAGCAATTAAAAGAATTAAATCAAGATATTTAATCGATTACATAATTGAAAAAGAAGGACTAAAAGTAACTGATAAAGAAGTTGAAGAACATGCTGAGAAGCAAGCCAAACTTTATGGAACTACTAAAGAAGAATTAATTGCTGGTTATGGTGGTCTTCATGTAGTTGAATTTGACTTATTAGTACATAAAGCAATAGATACTTTAAAAGGTGAGAAAAGTGGTAAATAGTTACCACTTTTTTTTGTAAAAAAAAAGTACTGTAAATCAGTACTTTATATTCTTAATGGCGCCTGATGTAGGACTCGAACCTACGACCTAACGGTTAACAGCCGTGCGCTCTACCGACTGAGCTAATCAGGCATTGCCCCTACATTATATAACTAAAAATGCAGGAGTGTCAAGCACTTTTTTTGTAAAAAACGGGTTTATTTTGAATTTCTAACTTATAAGTATTAGAATTTGTTAAATAATCATAAATAATACACGAAGATATTTCTAAATCATAAATTCTATCAGCATTTCTAAATGAAACCATATCAATCTTTGATTCTCTTAAATAAGACTTACCTTTATTAGACAAACCAATAACTCTAAAATATAACATTTTCTTATAAGAATCTGTTTTTTGAATACCTAATAAGATATGCATAAGCATCCTATTTATTCTAAGATACGTATATCTTTTGCTTTTAATGTTTTTAACAAGCTCATCTAAAGAGTTGCTGGTAAATGCTAGTTTTTTTATTCTTGTTTCTATGCCTTCATCTACGCCTAAATACTTTGTTAGATCATTATCAGTGAGTATTTTATATTTTAATAAAGTGAATAACTTACTATAATCTATCTTTTGTAATAATACTTCTTCATAATCTGGAATATATTTAGATACGTTTTCTCCTCGTTTAAACTTTTCTCTTATGTTGTTTCCACTAACAATTTGACCATTACTTTCTAAATCATTATAATCAGTAGTTCTCTTAATAGTAATAGGTTCTATTTTTTTATTTATTTTATTTATTGCTTTAATATAAGATATACCTAGTAAGTCATTACTAGATAAATTAGCATCAATTGCTTTAGATAAACTAGTAGGATAGTTTAAACCTTCATTTAAGTATCTTTTGATTTTTTCTTTTGTTTTTTTATTTTCAAGTTTTTTAGATAAATCTATTAAATAATTTGGATCATTTGATTCACTACCAAAAACTATTTTTTCAGCACCTGCCTTATTTAATAAATCAATTGCACATTCTGCAAAGATATCCGCGGAGTTTAAACTATATATAGTAGGTAACTCTATAACTACATCCACACCATACTTTAAAGAGATCTTAACTTTATCATACTTAGATAAAATATTTAATTCTCCTCTTTGAGTAAAGTATGTGCTCATAACTAGAATAATTAATGAATCAGGATACATTTCTTTAATTTTTTTAATATGATAAATATGTCCATTATGAAATGGATTGTATTCACAAATAATTCCTATTTTTTCCATAAACATCACGATTTAATTATAAAATATTTGCGTTAATTAATCAATAAGTCTTGATAATGAAATAAAAAGTGCTATAATATAAACACTTTATTAGGAGGGTTTATGGAAAACATAGGAAAAGAAAGCATACAAGGAATAGAAATTACTAATAGTATTTATAAAGAAAAAATGGGGTTAGCACAAACGGAAGGTGAGTTACGAAAAGCTAAGATTAATAGAGCAAAGTGGGATGGTATTTCTTTATCAAGTGGGCTATTTTGGTTAACTGCTGTAGCAACAAATATAGGTTATTTTGCTGGATGTTATGGATTGAACCTAGGATTGGTTAAAACTGCAGCATTTTTTGTTCCCGCTGAAATTATATGTTCTGCTGCTTCATTTGCTGTATCTTATATTTCAGGCTATATTCAAAATGAGATAATGACTAAGAAACAAGATACTATAAATTATTTGGAGCTGAAAAAACATTACAGTTTGGAAAGAATCAAATCTCTTCAAGCTGAGTTAGATAACCTTGATAATGCACAAGAATTAGAAACAGAACCAATACAGGAAAAGTCTTACGAAGCACCTGAAGTATCTATTACATATGATGATCAAATGATTGATGGTCCTTCATATTCTACTGGTACAGCAAAAACTCGTTAGATGGGAAAAACAACATTTAGCACTTGTTCTTGACAAGTGCTAAATTTCGTAGTATTATCTTTTTTAGAAAGAAGGAAATATTAAATGTCAAAAAAACAGTTTAAAACTGAATCTAAAAAACTACTTGATTTAATGATTAATTCTATATATACAAATAAAGATATTTTTTTAAGAGAGTTAATATCTAATTCAAGTGATGCACTAGACAAATTACTATTTATATCTTTAACAGACAAGAATATTGATGTTGAAAAGGATGAGTTAAAAATTCACGTTGATATCGATAAAGAGTCTAGAACAATAACTGTAACTGATAATGGTATTGGTATGGATAAAAAAGAATTGGAAGATAACTTAGGTACCATTGGTCAAAGTGGTTCGCTCCTTTTCAAAGAAGAAAACTCTGATAATAAAGATATCGACATAATTGGTCAATTTGGTGTTGGATTTTACTCAGCATTTATGGTTGCCGACAAAATAGAGGTTGTAAGCCGTAAGTATGGAGAGAAAGAAGCATACAAATGGGTCAGCTCTGGTGCTAGTGGTTATGAAATTAAAGAAGAAGACGATGCTCCATGGGGAACAAAAATAACTCTTTTCTTAAAAGAAAATACTGATGAATTCAGTTATGATAAATATTTAGAAGATTATGAAATAGAAGGTATTATAAAAAAATATTCAAACTACATCACTTACCCAATTATAATGAAAAAAGAAGAATCTAGATTAAAAGAAGGATCGAAGGATGAATATGAAACTGTAGTAGAGGAAGAAACAATTAACTCTATGATACCACTTTGGAAAAAGAATATTACTAAAGACACAGAAGAAGAGTTTAATGGTTTCTACACTGATAACTTTCATGATTATGAAAAACCCCAAAAAATATTTAAAAACAATATAGAAGGTAAAATTAATTATACATCACTTCTATTTATTCCATCACATGCTCCATATGATTATTATCAAAAAGACTATGAAAAAGGTTTAGCACTATATTCTAACGGAGTATTAATCATGGATAAATGTTCAGATTTACTTCCAGATTATTTCAACTTTGTTAAAGGTCTTGTTGATTCACCAGACGTATCATTAAATATATCAAGAGAAATATTACAAAAAGATGCTCAAATAAGTGCAATCGCAAAATCTGTTGAAGGAAAAATCGAAAAAGAGCTTAAAACAATGCTTGAAAAAGATAGAGAAGAATACATCAAATTCTTTAAAAACTTTGGTACTAACTTAAAATTTGGTATTTATAATAGTTTTGGTATGAATAAAGATAAGTTACAAGATTTAATAATGTTTTATTCATCTAAAGAGGAAAAGTTAATTACATTAAAAGAGTATGTTGATAACAAAAAAGATGATCAAAATAAAATATATTATGCTACTGGAGAATCTATCGATAAAATTAAGATGCTTCCACAATTAGAATCATTTAAAGAAAAGGATATAGATGTTTTATTCTTTGATGATTATATAGATGAATTTACAGTAAGCGTTCTTCGCGAATATGAGTCTTTAGAATTTACCAATATTGCTAATGAAGATGTTTCTTTATCTAGTGAAGAAGATAAAAAGAAAATAGAGAAAGAAAACACTGATGCTAAAGATTTACTTGAATCAATGAAAGAAGCTTTAAGTGGCAAAGTAACCGATGTTAAGTTCACAGATAGATTAACAAATCACCCAGTATGTTTAACAACAAAAGGTAATGTTTCAACAAACATGGAAAAAATTATTAATGCAATGCCAACAGATGAATCTGTTAAATCAGAAACTGTTCTTGAAATAAATGTTAATCACGATATAGCAAAGAAGTTAAAAGATGTATTTGAAACAAATAAAGATGAGTTAAAGTCATATGCAACTATTCTTTATGAAGAGGCTAGACTTATTGAGGGATTAGGTGCAGAAGACCCAGCTACTTTAAGTAAACTTGTTTGCGAGCTTATTTCTAAATAAAAAAATGTCCTTGATAAACAGTATTTGTAATGATAAAATAATAATGAATACTGTAGAGAGGACTTTTTTCTATGGATAAAAAACTAAGAAAA
>CADBSQ010000130.1 GCA_902797415.1 uncultured Erysipelotrichaceae bacterium
CACTTCCTACACTCGTATAAGTTCCGTTTTCTGTAGTTGATTGTTCTAGTGTCCATGTTAAGGAATCACTTGTATAAGTGTTTACTAAATTATACCAATTTATCTTTCCATATGCATCAACTGTTCCTGTGTTTTCTAGAGTGAATTTTTTAACAATAGATTCTCCTAAGTTTAGAGTACCACTTATTCCATTGTCACCATCGTCAAATCTTAGGGACATTGTTGCTGTACTTGTTTGAAACTTTTCATTATTTGCATTTGATACTGTGCTACTGAAGAAGGCAAAACCTATTCCTCCTAGTACTATAAATGCTGCTACTGTTATAAATATTGCCATTATTTTGTTTTTTTTATCTGTGTTCATTGTTACCCTACTTTCTTATAGTTTAATTCTATAACAGATAGGAACTTTTTTCAACATTTTGTAAAATTAGTTGAATTTTCAAAATAAATATATATAATAGAAAGCAGGTGGTGTAATTGTGGATATGAGAAGAGAGCTGGCTATAGCATTTTTTAGTGATTACAAAGATAAGATAAATGAAAATGCAGGCATCGAAGAATTTATAAATTCTTTTAAAAAGAGCGATTTAGGTAGAGTTTTTCAAATTGTAGCAGTTATTGAAAATACAACAAGTTCACTAACAAGAACTTTTTTATCATCTAGCATAACAAAAAAAGTAGTTGCAAAAGAATACATCAAAGACATCAAAAACATTTATAAAACTATATTAAAAAATGCTGATAAAGACATCTTGATGCAGCTAGATATATTTTTAAACATATATAATAACGAAAAAATATTAGCAATTCATGCACTTGATAATCCTTTTTCCATAGCGTTTATATATTTCTTAAGGAATTTTAATTTAGCAAAGATTAAATACTTAGAAAGAAAACAAATTCTTTATATATATACACCGATAGAAATCAAAAACATTATAAAAGAACTGTTAAATGATAAAAAAATAATAAAAAGTAGTGAAGAAAATTCAAAATACTTGAATAACGTACATAACATACTAGCAACGTACGGAGTTCTTCCTTTAGAAAAACTTTTAGAGATTTATAATAAAACATATAGTAAAACTGATAAAAAGACTCTTATTAATAAAGTTCTCATTGACCGATACTTTAACGAAATATTAGGTATTGTGTGGACTTATGATGAATCTATTTTCATATATAGTATGCAAGTTTTTGATGATGAAGACGATGCATTGACTTTCTATTATTCATTACCAGAAGAACTGGAATATAAAGAATTTACAAAAAAAGAATATGATATGATTGGGGAAGGAACATACCATAAAAATATTAAAGAATATCACGAAATATATGATTTTCTTGCTGATGAGTTTTACATGAGTAATTCAGAAATTAGCGATTTTGATGAACTATGTATTTTGGATTATATGTTTTCTTATCAGATAAATCCTGAAGCGGCGAGGAAAAATTTAAATAGGGCTTTGGATAAGAGTTTCTTTTTGTTAGACTTGAAAGATAAAATCTTTATTACCAGTACCATATTATCTATAGCAAAGAAATATCCAAGCTTTAGTTATAAAGGATTTAGTTTAAATGAGTTTAATAACATGAAATAAATCTAGATATGATATTAAGAACATTAAAAAAGATTTAGGACTAGCCTAAATCTTATTTTTTTGTTCTTTTAAGTGCATATCTACCAAGTATTAACCCAAATACCGAAGCAGTTAGAATCCCTGCCCAAATGTAAATCTTATCACCAGTTTTTGGATTTTGTTTTTTACTTGATGCTTCACTGCTTATAGGAGCATCTCTAAGTGCAATTGCATAGTTTGAGAAACTGTCTGTTTCAAATGTTATTGTATTATTATTTGCATTATAGCTAGCATCTATTACTTCATAATCACCATTATGAGTCTCGTGTATAATAACTGCCTCTTTACCTTTTAAATCATCAGTCATATCAAGAGTTATGATTGCTTTGTTATCCAATTGACTAACAGGTGTATCCCAAGATTCAGTTCTAGAGCCTTTAAATACTGTATTGAATAATGATACATCAAAAACATCTTGAACTTCGTAACCAGCTGCCGCTTCTTTAAATCCAGCTACTTGTTCATCGCTTAAATTATCTTCATCAGCAATGTCTAATCTTGCTGTTCCAATTGCCATTGTTTGTTCATTACCATTAAATCTAATAGAACCATTTTCAATTGCATCTGAGTTTTTAGCGTTAACTTCATTATCTACATTAGTAACATGTGCTTGTAAATGGAAGTTACCACCCTCTATTTCAAATGTGTAAACACCAATTTGTTCTTGAGGAGCAAATCCTCCTTCATTAACACCAAAACTAACTAATTGATAACCAGCATCTGGAATGATAGCAACCGTTAGCATTGTACCAACAGGGAATGTTGCTTCCCCTACGCCATCACCTTCGTTAGCATATACTTCTTTTCTTTCAGCATCACGCCATCTAAATAATGAACCAGCGTTATTTAATTCTTCTTCTGTATCATAAACATTATTGTTATATTCTGCTTTAATAAACTGTAGTGTTGAATGAAATACTTTATCTTCTGGGCTAGTATAACCTTGTTCATTATAATCCCATAAGAAGTTACCCATTATTATTTCTAAGCACTAATCCAGATTCTTCACCCCATATGTGTAAGTTCATTCTAACTAAAATATTATTTATCATTCCTTTTAAACTTTTATCATTCCACTTAACAACGAGGCATAGTTCTGGCTTATTTGATGAAAAGCTATCTTCAGGCAGCAAAACATATCTAACGCTTTCGATGTTTTTATCATGTTCTATACATGTCATGTCACTTAAAAGTTTTAGTTTATTTTCTAATTCACGTAGTTTATCTTTGGTTGAAAGTAATAATTCTTTAGCTGTAAAGTTAATCATATTTATTCCTCCAAATATTTACTAATAATTATGGTATATTATACTTTAAATTTACTAGCTTTGCAAACAAGAATGTGCTCAAGTAATTGTATATATGGTTTAACAAAAACCGCTAGTTAAACTAGTGGTCCTTTTTTTGATTTATGCAAGTATCTTCCTCGTGTTTCCTCTAACTTTCGAAAATTTTCTTCTTTAATCTCTGCATTAGATCTTAATTGTTCAGTGTACACCATAGTAGCATCTTCAATCTCTCTTTTGAACAAATTAGTATATCTTTCAACAGATTCACTATAATTAGACTGTATTGTTTCTTTTTCGGATTCAAACCTCCAACTTTGATCGTTATTTATTAAATCAGAAACATGATTTTTAATAGGCTCTTCAAACATCCTAACAATAATATCTATTATTACAGGATCATTTGCTAAAGCACAACCGTAACCTTCCTTTTCGCTTTCCATATATGATAAAAAAGCATCATAATAAGATTCAATTGGTAATTCTTCCTTACTTTCTCCATCTTCAATCGAAACACTATCTATACTACAGTGAATCTTTGGAGATCCCCACATACCATTATATAAATAAAAACCTGAAGTTAGAGTTGCATGGTCACATTCAAAAAACTCTAAAGATAAGTCCCTATAATCAACGTTAAATTTTTCACTTACAGTATCACTACCCTCATCAAAAAATCTGCTCCAGTGATATCGATGATCATTGTTTTCTAAAATGATTTCAATCGAATCACTTCTAACTTTCATATAACTATTATTATTTTTTTCTTGGTTTACTAAAATATGAATTATTTCACTGTTTGTGTCATAATTATTAGGTATTTCGCCCCCTAAGATTTTTAGTACTTCTAGCGCCCTATGCGCTCTTTTAAATTTTTCATCTTTATTTGGTTTACTCATAAATACCGTCCCTTCCCTGTTTTACTGCAATTCATTGCTGGTAGTTTTGTATTCTAATAGCAAATAACAAGAATGTCAACAGGTTTTCAACATATAAAAGTTTTTCAAAAGAGTTGACAAGTACACTTTGCATATGATAAACTATAAATACCAAGTTAACTTGGCAAGGAGGAAATTATGAAAAAAGAAGAAATACTCGAAATGAGTAAAAAAGAAAATAAGAAAAGAGATTTATATGAAATAAAAGTTGAAACAACTGGATGTAAAATCGCAGTACTGGTAATGCTTGTTTTAGCTACTATTTATTACTGTTATGAAATATTTTCTGGAAAAGGTCAAAACTATTCAATGTACTCCATAATTGCTTCATACTGCACCGTACTATATGGGTATAAGGCTATTAAACTAGAAAGAAGAAAATCATTATATATAATTTGTTCTGTTTCTTGGGGTTTTGTTACTATTCTTACTATATTAAGTTATTTCGGAGCTATTTAAGTGAAAACAGAACTAGTATTAAAAAATAAACTTAAAGAAACTAGAAAGAAAAAGAAACTAACTCAGCAAGATTTAGCTGATATGGTGGGTGTCTCAAGAAACACAATTAGTTCTATAGAAACCGGTCAATTTGAACCAACTGCAAAACTAGCATACATTCTTTGTATTGCACTAGACATGAAATTTGAGGAGTTATTTTATTTTTAGGTTAGATTACTTGATTATGATTGTAAATAAAAAAGCTTGGTATATTAAAATTATGATACATCGTACAATAGAGAGGATGTACTTGATAAAATAGTTGATGATTTAGAAAAAGTAATATAGCAAAAAACACTAACAGTCAGGTTAGTGTTTTAATATTCTAAATGGCAGGGGAAGCAGGACTTGAACCCACGACATTCGGTTTTGGAGACCGACGTTCTACCAACTGAACTATTCCC
>CADBSQ010000131.1 GCA_902797415.1 uncultured Erysipelotrichaceae bacterium
GAATTAAAAGTTCCTAACTACAAAAACTATGCTGTACCAGTTAAAACGGGTAATAATTATGAGGACATGAGAATACTCGGTAAATTTATAAGAGATATTATTAAAAAGAATAAAACTAACTTTAGAGTTTTTTCACCAGATGAAGCTTTATCAAATAGACTATCTTTTGTCTTTGAAGAAACAAATAGGCAATTTGATGCAAAAACTTTTGCTAGCGACGAATTTTTAAATAAATCAGGCAATGTCATAGATTCTATTCTTTCAGAACATATCTGCGAGGGTCTTTTAGAGGGATATCTCTTAACGGGTAGACATGGTTTGTTTGCTTCGTATGAAGCATTTATTAGGGTAGTTGATTCAATGATTTCACAGCATGCAAAGTGGCTTAAAGTATCAAATGATTTACAATTTAGAAAAGATATATCATCATTGAATCTAGTTTTAACTAGTCATATTTGGCAACAAGACCACAATGGTTATACACATCAAGAGCCAGGATTACTAAACCATGTAGCAACTAAGAAACATACTATCTCAAGAATATATTTACCACCCGATACAAATACATTACTTTGTGTATTTAATCACGCTATAAAATCTAAAAATAAGATAAATGTTATAGTTGCAAGCAAACAACCATCAAAACAATGGTTAGACATAGAAACAGCAACTAAAGAAACAAAAAAAGGCATAAATGAATGGTCATGGGCTAGCAATAACCCCGAAAAAGCAAAAATTATTCTTGCCTGTGCAGGTGACACCCCAACATTAGAAATAATTGCGGCATCAAAAATAATCACAAAATTTTTACCAACACTTCCATTTAAAGTGATAAACGTAATTGACTTATTGAAATTAAAAAGAGATGAAGAATCTAAATATGGTTTAACAGATAAAGAATTTAATAAATTATTTACAGAAAATAAGCCAGTTATATTTAATTTCCACGGTTATAGTGATTTAATCTATTCTTTAGTTTATAATAGAGAAAACAAAAATTTCTTTGTACACGGATACAATGAAGAAGGAACTATAACAACTCCATTTGATATGAGAGTACAAAACAAAATAGACAGATTTAATATTTGTTTAGAAGTTTTAAAACATATTCCTGAATCAAAAAAGACTAAAGAATTGGAAAAGTATTGTAAAAAACTATTAACTAAGCATAAATCTTATATCAAAAAAACAGGTATAGATATAGAAGAAGTAAGAAACTTTGATTTCGATTAAGGCCAACTAAATAAGTTGGTTTCTCTTTGGTTTATATTATTTAAATATTTGCTTCAAATAAATAAAACCTCAGCTTTTGTAAACTGGGGTTTTAGTATATTATTTTGTTCGTGGTTTTTTAACTTGATTCTTTAAAGAATCAATTATCTCGTCAAGAGTTTCTCCTTTTTTTAATCTGCTAACAACGGACAATAACTCGTATCCAATAACTATTTCTCTTACATTATCGTTATCAACTGATAGATATATTTTTTTATTAAGCGCTTCGATTAGATTACTTGTATCTAGACTTGAACTTGACATGTATTCAAGATATTCTATTAATTCCTCAATTGCTGTTTTTTCTGTATAGCCAGGTTTAGATTCTTCTGAAGCAGTATTATTAGGATTATTATTAAATATCTCATTGTATTCTTTTAATGCATCGCTTACGTAATCATTAACTACTTCACTTCTTAGGGCTCCATCTGCAGAACCATAAAATCCATTTAAAATTTCATCTGTTATTTCTATATCTTTTGGTATAGTCTCATGTGGATTATTAATAGATTTTTCTTTTTTTCTTCTTCTAGCTTTCATAATTAAACCTCACTTTATATTGGGTATAATTAGTATCCATTTTTTTGTCAATAGATTAAACTAGACAAGGACTTAAAAAAGTGATATAAAATTTATAAATGGAGGCAATACAATTGATAAAAGAATTTAAAGCACAATTTGATGAAAATTTATTTAAACTTTATAAAGATGCTTATAATTATCATTTAAAAAATACGGAAGGCTTTTTTAAAGAAAAGACTGATGATGAATTAAAAGAATCTTTAAAAGAGCAGCTAAACAGAGAATGTAATTATACATTAGTTTATATAGATAAAAAGATTATTGGATATATAATGTTTATAATAGAAGGAGGTAAAATCTATTTAACTGAATTATCCGTTGATGAAAACTGTAGGAATAATCAGGTCGCAACAAAACTAATAAAAGAAGTGGAGAAGATTGCTAAAGAAAAGCACATAAAATTTATAGATTTAAACTGTTGGAGTTTTAATGAGACTGCAGAAACCTTATATGAGTATCTAGGTTTTAAAAGAATAAGAAGCTTATACAGAAAAGAGTGTTAAAATGTCAATATTAAAAATATCACATAGAGGATTATGGAATAAAGAACTGCCAGAAAACAGTGTAGGTGCTTTTAAAAGATCTATAAGAAAAGATTTACCAATTGAACTTGATGTACACATATTGAAAGATGATACATTGGTAATATTTCACGATGATAATCTAAAAAGAATGACTGGAATTGATAAAAATATTAAAGACTGTACTTATGAGGAGATAAGTCATTTATATTTACTTGACACAAAGGAAAAAATACCTACTTTAAAAGAAGTTTTAAAACTAGTTGACGGTAAAGTGCTACTTGACATAGAAATTAAAACAGATGTTAGAAGTAAAAAGATTTGTAAACTTTTGTCAAATGAACTAGATAATTATAAAGGTGAATTTTTGGTAAAGTCCTTCAGTCCACTTTTTATAAATTGGTTTAAAAAACATAGACCAGAATTTAAAAGAGGCCTTTTAATTAGTAACTCCGACAAGGGTAATATGAAAAGATTAAAAATGTTTGCATTGTCAAGATTTTGTATAAATATTTTTTGTAAACCAGATTTTTTGGCAATAAGTAAAAAACTTGTCGATAATAAAAGGGTAAAGAAAATAAAAAATAAAGGAATTAAAATACTTGTTTGGACAATCCGAGATGATACTGACTATGATTTTGATGGTATAATATTTGAAGAAAAAAAATAAGCTTCCCAAAAGGAAGCTTGTCTTTATTTGGTTGCCCCAGTTGGATTCGAACCAACGGAATAATAGATTCAGAGTCTACCGCCTTACCGCTTGGCTATGGGGCAAAAATTAAACCGCTTAAACGGTTAAAATCAAAAATGGTGATCCGTATGGGATTTGAACCCATGCATGTAGCCTTGAGAGGGCTATGTGTTAAACCACTTCACCAACGGACCAATAAAGCAACTATATTTTAACACAAACTTATGTTTACATGCAAGATTTAATTTATTTTGTCAATTTACTTTAATAATAATTTGTGTTAAAATTTAATTAAAGGAAAGTGATATTATGGCGCGCGTTAAATCAAACAAATACTTAAGAAAATTTATTAATTATATATTACTTATGATTACAATCATTTTGCTATGTGTTATAAGTGTTAAATTACATAACATTTATAAACAAAATAGACTAAGTACCAGTGTGTTAACAAGAACTATTGGTAGTATTAATTATGATGATATAAACAATACCATTGGTGAATTAACGAGTGATGATTATATTATTATTAGCTATGTAAAAAGCGAAAACACAAGAGATATAGAAAAGGAAATAAAAAATACTATAGTTGATAATAATATTCAAAATAACACATATTATTTAGATGTTACAGATAAAATGTTAGAAGAAAACTTTTATCAAAA
>CADBSQ010000132.1 GCA_902797415.1 uncultured Erysipelotrichaceae bacterium
AAATGATATTGATTTTCATAGAGGAACATTTAGAGTTAGAGGGGACGTTATTGAAATAATCCCTGTTAATGAAAAAGCAAATGGTATCAGAGTAGAACTATTCGATGATGAAATAGAACGAATAGTTAAGTTTGATGTTTTAACAGGTTCAATTATTAATCAAGTTAAAACGGTTACCATCACTCCAGCTAGTCACTTTGTTACAACGCCTGAAAAACTTAAAATATCTATTGATAGAATTAGAAAAGAAGCCGATGAGCGTATCAAATTCTTTCATGATAATGGTAAATATATTGAAGAACAGCGTATAAAAGAAAGAGTACAGTATGATTTAGAAATGCTTTCAGAAACAGGCTTTTGTCATGGTATAGAAAACTATTCAAGACATTTAGCTTTAAGAGGAGAAGGGGAGACTCCAACTACTTTAATCGATTATTTTGGTGATGATTATCTTTTATTTATAGATGAGTCCCACGTTACCATTCCTCAAGTTAGAGCAATGTATAATGGTGATAGACAAAGAAAACAAACCTTAGTTGATTATGGTTTTAGATTACCTAGTGCACTTGATAATAGACCTTTAAAATTTGATGAATTTAATGAAAAGATAAAAAAAGTAATGTATGTTTCAGCAACACTCGGTGATTATGAATTAGATGAGGTTGGAGAAAATGTTGTTGAACAATTAATACGTCCAACAGGACTTTTAGATCCAATCGTAGAAGTACGTAAAACTGCTGGCCAAATAGATGACTTAATTGAAGAAATAAACAAACGAAAAGAAAAAAACGAAAGGGTACTTATTACAACTCTGACAATTAGAATGAGTGAAGAATTAACTTCTTATTTGACAAGTTTAGGTCTAAAGCCTGCCTATATTCATAGTGAAGTTAAAACTCTTGATAGAATGAAAGTAATACATGATTTAAGAATAGGTAAATATGATTGTTTAGTTGGTATAAACCTTCTAAGAGAAGGTCTTGATATACCAGAAGTATCTTTAGTTGCCATATTAGATGCCGATAAACAAGGCTTTTTAAGAAGTGAAAAGAGCTTAATGCAAACAATGGGTAGGGCAGCAAGAAACGCAGAAGGAAAAGTTATTATGTACGCTGATACCATTAGTGAAGCAATGCGCCTAGCAATAAATGAAACTGAAAGAAGAAGAACAATCCAAGAAGCTTACAATAAAAAACATGGAATAATTCCTAAAACAATTACAAAAGAAATTAGAGAAGTAATATCAAATGAAATATATGAAGATGATAAACCAAAGATGAGTAAATCAGACAAGAAGAAAATGATGATTAAAATAGAAAACGAAATGAAAGAAGCAGCTAAAAACCTTGACTTTGAGAAGGCTGCAGCTTTAAGAGACATACTATTTGAATTAAAATCAGAGTAAAAGTCGTTTCAAAAAGGTGTAAATTAGCACCAAAAGTCGTTTCAAAAAGGTGTAAAATAACGGTAAAAGTCGTTCTAAAAAGGTGTAAAAAGTTGAATTTTACACCTTTTTATGGTATATTTAAAACAGGTGATGAATATATGAAAAGATTATTTTATGAGGAACTAATCGATTGGAAAAAAAATCATATGGAAAAACCACTAATGCTCCTTGGTGTAAGACAGTGTGGTAAAACATATTTGATTAGAAAATTTATAGAAAAAAATTTTAAAAACTATAAAGAAATAAATCTTCTAGAAGATGAAGATGTAGTGAATCTTTATAAACAAAACATAAATTCTGAAGAAAAATTCATTAAGCTTAAAACTCTATTAGATTTTGATATAGAAGCATCTGATTCAATTTTATTCATAGATGAGATTCAAGTATCTGAAGAATTAATAAGCGATTTAAAATTTTTTCAAGAAAATCATGAAAATGTAAATATAATATGTGCAGGTTCTCTTCTAGGTGTTAAACTAAAACGCTTCAACAAATCTTTTCCAGTAGGTAAAGTTTGGTTGAAAAAAATGTATCCAATGAACTTTAAAGAGTTTTTAATCGCTTTTAAAGAACAAAAGC
>CADBSQ010000133.1 GCA_902797415.1 uncultured Erysipelotrichaceae bacterium
TAAAAACAGATTATGAAACAATTTATCCACATTATACTGTATATAATGTTAATCTAAATAATAATGAGTTTTCTCTGTATTTAGATAATAAAAATTTAATTTTTAAAAACAATCAAACTGGAGAACATGTTATATTATTTAGTGATTTTGTTAATTATTATAATCAGTATGAACTTGTTCAAGATACTAATGGCTTTAAAATATTGATTTTTATAAATGGTAATGATTCAAAAGTATATTATAAGAAATATACTGAAAATGATATTATAAAGTTGGATAGTGTAAAAAGTGATTTAAAAGAGTTTATCTTACCAGATTTAAAACAAATTGGATTAATTCAGTTTAATGGTAATGAAAATAAAAATGTATTTATGATAAGTAAATTAAATAATAAGTTTTATATAAATGACTTAGATGAGTTAAAACTAATTAAAGATTTCAGATAAGGGGTTTGATAGAAAGTGTTATTAAATACCATTTTATTATTAAGTATTTTATTAATTGTTATTTTGTTATGTATTATTTTTAGGATAGTAGATTATATATTAGATAATACATTTGATAATGATAATAATGATTTTTTTACAATGCAAAGACTTGATATTACCAGAGATAATAAGAGTATTTATGGTACTCTTTGTTTACCAAGTGACGATAAAAAAAAGTATCCTTTGGTAATTCTTGCTCATGGTTTTGGTGTAAATCATAAGAGTATGATTAAATATTCTAGAATGGTTGTTAGGGAAGGTTTTGCATCTTTTACTTTTGATTTTCTTGGTGGAAGTAGCTTTAATTATAGTGATGGAGACATGGAGGATATGTCAGTTTTAACTGAGGAAAAAGATCTAAAAGAAATAGTCGATTATATTAAAAAATTAGATTATATTGATGAAGATAATGTATACTTGTTAGGTCATTCACAAGGAGCAGTAGTATGTGCTTTATATGCTAGTAATTATCCTGATGAAATTAAAAAACTTTTCTTAATTAATCCAGCATTTATATTAGTCGATCATACAAAGGAAAATGAAATACCTAAAAAGGGTGATGCGCTCGTTAAGTATGATGAAGTTCAAGGAAGAAAGTATTTTCTAGATGGACGGAAAATAGAATTATATGATTCCTTTACTAATTTTAAGGGTGAAGTTCATATCTTTCATGGGGAAAATGATAAAGTGGTCCCTCTTATCTATTCAAAGAAAGCAAGACGTGCTTATAAAGATGCATACATATATATAATGAATGATGAAGGCCATATGATAAGTGAATCTGGTATAAAGAAAATAATTGATATAGTTTCAAAAAAAATAAATTCTAGGAAAAATTAGAATTTATTTTTTTTGAAAGTTTGAATCATAATGTAAAGCAGATTTAACTTTTTTAAATACCTCTAAAAACTCTTCGTATATGATTTGACTCTTTTTATCATCAATTTCTTCAGTATTTATATCTAACTTTTGCTTTATAAAACTAATAGAATCACTGATAATACCATCTAGTATACTTTCTCTTTCTTCATAAGTACATTCTGTGTCTTGTTTATATAATTCTTGAAATATAAGTATTTCGTTTATCATATAATCGATATCTATTCTGTCAATTATAAAATAATATTTTCTTTCATTAATTATTGATAAAAAATTTAAAAACACATTTAATTTATAATCTAATGTTGTCATAATATGTTTCCTCCTAAATTATTCCTACCATGGTTTTAACTTTTACTACAGGTCTATCTAGCTTAAATGTTCTAGCAACCATAAGTGTGTCTGGATCTTTAAATTCATTACTTTGAAAATACATATCATCAAAAGGTAAACCTAATGCTTCCGTAACGAGATAATTGTAATGTGTCATAGTTTCTACTAATTCCCGGTCTTGATAAGAATATAATCTTACAGCCATTTTTTGAAGAGTTAAAATTCTTCTCTGACAGTATAATATTTCTTCTTCAATTATATTTCTAACAATTTCTTCGTCATTACTTGCTTTTTTTATTTCATAATAATCTTTTTGCCTTACATAATTAGCTAATGCTCTATCAAAATATTCAGATGAATTTAAAATATCTATTAGTCTTAAATATCTGTTTGTTTCGCTTTCTAAAAATTTTTTATTTGCTAATGTGACAGTGTAAAGATTGATAAAATAGTGATAGGCGCCATTGTAGTCCATTTCAAATATAACTCTATTCGAATCTTTATGTTTAAGAACACTTCTATTTTTATGAGTCGATAGAACTATATCATCATCAACTATGGCTTTTAAACTATTAATAATATTGTATATTAGTAATCTTTTATAAACTGTAAAGTATGTTAAATTATAGTTTTCAAACTTTTTTAAAGGATCATCTAAGGCAGTTGTTTTTAGATTTAATAAGTCATTTAGATACTCAATAACCTCACTATCAAAAACCAGCTTGCAGCTTTCTATTGATTTTTCTAATTCCTCTTTAGATAGTAATTTAGGGTCATTACGGTAAAATTCAATTGCTCTATTGTTAAGTATTTCCATTTTTCCTCCATTTAAAATCAAATTTTGAAAATTATTATAACATATTAATTTTTACTGTTCAATACTTTGAAAATATGCTATTATATAATCCAATTTTAGGGAGAGTTTTTAAAATGTTAAATTATTATTTATTTGAAGAATACTTACAAAAATTTAGAGAATTGTTAAAAATAGGATTATTAATTGGCGATATTAGGTTTTATGATGATGAATTAATAAAAAGGTTAAGAGGTCTTTATTATAAGGGAATCCCAGCATCTGTTATTTTGTTATCTAAGAACAAATCAGCTGGATTATGTAGTGTTATTTCATTACTTATGGCAAAAGCACTTATAGATGAAAATCCAAATGATGAAATTAAAGTGTTTTGTGTAACAATAGATGCTTTAAGACTTAATCCTGAATATATTGAGCTTGGAATTCCAGACTATGCAAAACATTATGTTGTACAAAGAACTACCAAAGATGGAATTTTAATATATGATACATCATTTGGCTATATTTTTCCTAAGGATCTATATTATAGAATGCAAAACCCAATGGTTGAAGGTGTAATTGATAAAGACTCAATAGTTAATCTTTTTAATGCTGATGAAGAATTTCAATATGAACTTGATGAAAAATATTTAGATAGTTTTATTCCATATATACAAGAAGTGGAACAAACATATTATATGCCTGATGAAAAGTATACTTTTCTGGGATTATTACAAAGAGAAGTAAATCATTTTAAAAGGCAGGTTGAAGCTGCTATTAATGAAAAAGAACAATCTTTTTAAAAAATTAATGCATGAGAATTTTTCATGCATTTATTTTGTTATTTTGTTTAATTACATTATTAAATCTATCAATTAAGCTTTCTACTGTATCCTCACTTTTTGAATTTTTTATTTCATTATCATTTA
>CADBSQ010000134.1 GCA_902797415.1 uncultured Erysipelotrichaceae bacterium
CACTTGCTTTTTTTACTAATTAACTGTTTTAGTACTTCCTTTTTCTAGAGAATCTGTATTAGGATAAAATTGATTTTCAAAATCTCTAATTTGATTTTTAATTATTGCTAAGTTTTCATTTAAAAGACGTATGTATGAATCGCTACTAGCTATTTTAGATTCAATTATTTTTAGTCTAGATGTGTACAGTTCTAATTCTTCTTTTAAGTCATAAGAACTGATTTTTACTTCACCTGAATTAAATGTTTCGTCATCTTTTCGACCAATTCTTGGTGCAATAAAATCTTTAACTAAAATATATAATCCCGTACAAAATGTTGTACTTGCACCTGTACCTAAGATAGTTGCTAAAAGAAACTTATATGTTGATTCGTATAATTCACTAAAATGAATACCATTTATTATGATAAAAACAAAAGCTATAAATAATACAATGTTTTCAGTGTTAACAAATTTTCTTTCTGCATTTTTAATCTTATTAGAATAAGTATTCTGCGAAGCGTTTTCAGATATTTGATTATTTAACATAGCTATTTTTTCTTTCAATGCGTCATGAACACTAATTAAAATGTCTTTTTCTGCTTCCGCTTCTTCTTTTTTTCTGTACAATGAACCTAATTCATTTAGCTGGATGGTATATACATCTTCAAAAAAAGTCTTTCCCATTTTCCATGCCCCCTTTTTTAAATATTATTATTTAACATCTTGTTTAGGTGTTACAGAATTTAAACTGTGTATTCTTGTCTCATCTAATATATTTTCTATTTCCCTAATACTTAAATAAACGCTTCTTTTGCTTTTATCTAATGCTTTTAGATTTGATGTCATTAATGCTTCAAGCTGTGATAATTTTAATATTTGATTGTTTAAATTAATCTTTTTTCCTTTTAATGACAAATACTCAGCATCATTTTCTAACTCTTGTTTTTCTTTTTCAATTCTTTTGTCACCTAAATTTCTTACAAATTTATAAAAACCGTATGTTGCCAAACCGTTAAATGCAAATAATAATGCAGTTTTAGGAAACGCATAATTATTTAGGATATTTGTTAAAGAAAACCAGTGAAGGGATATAAATAGAGATGAACCAAAAACAAATAAAGATAACATATCTGAAATAGTTGAAATTTTTCTTTCTAGTTTACCTATCGTTTTATCTATGTACTCCTTTTCTTTTTCTGATAATTGTGATATGTGGTCATAAGTTTCTTTTATTTCTTTACCTAAATTACGATATTTTTCAAATACCTTGTCGTAATTTTCTGAAATAAACGCCTTTTGTTCATATAGTAAATCTAGTTGTTCAAGTAATTCAGAGTTTTTTTCTTCAGTAGAATCCATCTGTCTCGCCCCAAACTCGAAAGTTATTATAGCAAAAAAATGAGATTTGTAAAGGATAAATTGCTTATTATAATTTATATAATGCTTAAACATGTCCGATTTACAAAAAAAAGAAAGACTTATGCGTCCTCCTACTTTTTATGATTTAATCTTCTTCTTTTTTAATAAATTTGTATCTATTAACATTTAAGTACTTATAAAGAAATGCTGCAAGCGCTGATCCTACAAGTGGTGCAATAATAAATACCCATACTTGTTTTAATGCTCTACCCTTTACAAATAAAGCTGGTGCTAAACTTCTTGCGGGATTAACACTTGTACCAGTTAGATTTATACCAATTAAATGTACAAGCGTTAGTGTTAGACCAATTACTAGTCCGCTTACATTATTAAAATCTTTCTTACTAGTAACACCTAAAATAGCATAAACAAAGATAAATGTAAGAACAACTTCTGTAATAAAGGCACCAAGCAATTTAATATTGGTAGTAGATAAGATTCCATATCCATTTGCACCTAAATTTACAGTTCCAATGCTTGTTTGTTTTAAAATAATATAAAGTATAGTTGTTCCTAAAATAGCACCTATAATTTGAAACAAACAGTAAAAACAAAAGTCTTTAGGTTTTAGCTCCCCTTCTATTAGTTTTGCAAGTGATACTGCAGGATTAACATGACAACCACTTACATTACCAACTGAGTATGCCATTGCTACTATTGCAAGACCAAAAGCAAAACTAGTTGCAATAATATTTCCACCGCTTACCACAGCAACTCCTGTTCCAAGTAATACAAGTACTAAAGTACCTATCATCTCGGCAATATATTTTTTCATAAGATACTCCTCTCTACTAGTATTTTATCACTAGTTTTAATTAAAATCTATATTTATTTTTTTTGTGTATTAGTTAGAATATCAATTTCCTTTTTAACACTTTCTACTTCATCTTCATCTGGCATCATAACATATAACTCTGTTTGTCCAGCAGAATAAGTTGTTTTATAATCACCTTTACCAGTTACACCAATAGATTCTATTTTCCATTTAGGTTTTTCTTTTATTTGGTATTTAGCTAGTTTATAAATATCAGAGTCATCCATATTAGTTACAACGCCATCACTAACAGAATCTAAAATAGAAGAATAATTCTTAATAATAGATGGACTTGTTATTTTTTCAATTAAGCCTTTTATAACTTCTTGCTGATTTTCTCCTCTAGATAAGTCTCCACCAGGTAGACCTTTTCTATACCTAGAAAAAGCTAATGCTTCCTTACCATTTAAGTGATTAGGACCTACCCTGAAACTTGAACCATCGTAAGAGAATTCATACTTAGAGTTAATATCAATACCATCAACAGTATCAACAAGCTTAATTAAAGAAGTAAAATTAACTTTTATATAAAACTCTATTTTTGTATCATATAACTTCTCTAATGTTTTAATAGATTCATTTATTCCATATATTCCAGCATGCGTTAATTTATCCTTTTCACCCTTAGTCCCCAATGTAACATAATAATCTCTTGGAGTATTAATTAATAATATTTTATAAGTTTTTGGATTAATAACAGCTAAAATGTTTACATCACTTCTAGAAACTTCATTAATAGAACCATAAGTATCTATTCCACTTAAGTATACAACAAATGGTTTTTTGGTTACATCTACATTAGTTTTATTAACTTTTTCTCTTGTAATAACTGTGATTGAATCAATTTTTTTATAATTAGAAAATTCATCTTTATAGTTTTCATGTAATAACTCTGATAAAGAAGAACTAATCATTATTGCATCGGACTTTCTATCTATACCTGATGATAAAAATCTATCTAAATCATCATAATTTGTTGTTTCTACATCAACACTACTTTTAAGTTTTTTTATGGCTTTTGGTACTAAACTAGAACCATTTTCATAAACACTTACCTTTCCATCTAAATCAGCCAGCTGATCAACAGATCCTTTTTTTAACGCATAAATATTAAAAGTTTCTTCCCTTAGACCAGCACTAGCAGCTATTTCTTTAAAGAAATCACTTGTTTTATCCAAATTATAACTAGCAAATCCAAGAGTACCTATAAGACAAAAGCTAACTAATAGAAAAGGAAACTTAAAAATAAATTTTATTTTAGCATTTAGTATCTTTATTAGTATATAATCAACCACTATAATTAGACCTAATACCCCATATAAATATACACCTAATATATTAACTTTAAATAGGTTATAACCTAAAATTACAGAAAATACAATGAGTAGTAAGCTAGTGAAAATAGTTATTCTCTTTTGTTTTTTCTTTTTTTTCTTTTTACTCATGTTTTACACCCCAAATAAATTATAATATATAAAGTAAACTATTTAAATAAGTCAGTGTAAACTTCCACAAAACTAGACACTGTTTTTACATTTAAATTACTTGTTATATATTCTGGAAGTAAACTTAGTACTTCAGAGTTTTCACTTGGTATATAAATGGTTTTCATACCGGAGTTATATGCATTAATTATTTTTTGTTTAATAGAACCTACTTTTAATATATCACCATTTAAATTTATTTCTCCTGTAAAGCATATGTCAGTACTTATTTTTTTATTAATAATTAAACTTACAATTGAAACAAGTATTCCTAGTCCTCCACTTGGTCCATCTTTTAATTTAGTTTGATTAGAAAAATGAAAATGGAATGTATCACTCAATTTTTTATGATCAACTTTATATCTTCTATAATTAATCTTTAAAAAGGTTAAAGCGCTTGTAATACTCTCTGTTATACCATTACCAACGTTACCAGTGATAATAAGGCCTTCATTAGAGGATAGTCTTTTACACTGTAAGTTTATTAGTGATTCAGTGGTATTACTAGCACCTGGAATGTATACTTCCCCACTAGTATAAATATCTCTAATATTTTTGTAATATCTTTTAGGCCCTAAATATTTTTCTAAATCTTTTTCTCTAATTGTTTTGCTTGATTTTAGATTTTGGATTAACACCTTTTTAACAATTTTTTCTAGCAGCCTTGATAAATGTCTTACACCTTTTTCTTCTGTATAGTGCTTTATCAAAGTTAGTAACGCTTCATGATCAAATTTTATTTTTCGATAGCTATAATCATATTTTACAGATAGTTCCTTTAATATATAGTTACTAGCAATATTAATTTTATCTTCTATTGTAAAGAAATCCATTTTTATTATATCTAATCTATCTTTTAATGCATAAGGAATTTGTTCTTCATCATTTGCTGTTAAAATGAAAATACATTCTGATAAGTCAAATGGAAGTCCAACATAGTTATCAACAAATTCACTGTTTTGATTAACATCAAGTAAATCTAATAATACACTTTTGGGATCAGATATATAGTTAGTAACTATTTTATCAATCTCATCGATTAATATAACTGGGTTTTTAACTCCACATCTATTTATTTCGGTTAAAATCTTACCAGCCCTTGCACCAATGTATGTTCTTCTATGTCCGATTAGTTCTGATGAGTCATTTAGACCACCAACACTAATCTTGATAAATTTAGTATTTATTGCTTCAGCGATTTTTTTAGCAATACTGGTTTTACCAGTTCCTGGTGGGCCAACAAGACAGATTATGGGGCTTTTAACAGATTTTTTTAGTGCAATTAAATGCAAGTAATCACTTACTTTTTCCTTTACATCTGCAAGACCATAGTGTTCATTATCCAGTTTTTCCATTGCTTTTTTAATATTTTTTACTTCATCAGATCTTTTGTTCCAAGGAAGAGATAAAATAAATTCTAGATGCGTTATTATCATTCCATATTCTGGACTAGACATAGAAATATTTTTTAAATCATTAGCTTCTTTTAATAGTTCTGATTTTAACGAATCATCAATGTTCAAACTAAGTATATTATCTTCAAAACTATGATTATCCTTTTGCTCATCTATTTCATTTTTTAAGAGTTCAATCTTTCTTTTTATTATTAATTTTTTTTCGTCATTACTAAAACTTGATTTAATTTTTTCATCTAATTCTTTATCTAGGTTAACATAATTAATCTTTTTATCTAGGATTAGCAAAATAGTATTAGCTCGTTTAAATTTATTTTCTTCAAGAATTAGTTTCTTTTTTTCTTCGTAGTCTAAATCTAAGAATGTAGCCGCTATATCAGTTAGTTTGTTTAAACCGATTAGATCGTTGATTGCTTTTAAGATGTTTGCATCTTTTTCGTTAGATAGATTAACATATTCTCTTAGTAAGGATTTAATCTTTTTGTTATAAATTCTTTCCTTTTCGATATCTTGTTTATCACCTTTTTTTTCATAGGTTTTAGCAAATGTTAAATCTGTTACTGTTTTTGTAGATTTAATGTGTAATCTTTTTTTTCCACGGATATTAATTCTGAATTTTCCATCTGGTAAAATTAGAAATTTACTTATAGTACATAACACTCCAATATCATATATTCCATTGTTGTTATTTGGGATAGCAATTAATAATTCTTTGTTGTATTTTACTATACTTTGACTTATTATCTCTTTTGATAATAGATTATTAAACTCTAATTTTAGTTCTTGGTTGGGAAATATTATAATATCCTTTAGTATTAATGTTATGTACTCTTGCAATATCCTCACCCCACCTAGTTAATTATGTGTTTTATTATAAAGAATATTTTATAAAAAGTAAACCAAAAAAAGTAAATTTTGAAAATTTACTTTTGGTATCTTTAAAAATCATTTTTTATCAAGAAAAAACATATGGGTTTTCTGGTGTGCCATTTCCTCCGGAAATTGTCACTCCTGATTGGAGATAGACTGCAGGACGCACCGGGTAACTATGGTCAGTATGCCTTTCGCCGACACCGCGGTCACCAACACCGAATGCACCGTGAGTATAGTTCGAATAAGGGGAAAGGGCCCACTGATAAGGAATCCAATCATTCGAATAACAATCACTATAGCTACTATTATACCATGTTTCTCCTGATGCACTTAGATAGGTTGATAATGTCCCTATACATGTATTTCTATTTGTAGTCGTTCCTCCCGCTGTTGCGTATCCATAGTCACTTGGATATATTAGTGCTACTTTTCCCGTCCACTCGGTTGCTCTTGGACATGCTCCATCACTGCATGTATATAATGTTGAATATGTTGTTGTTCCTCTCTCTAATGTAATCATTGTATTTGTTATTAAATTTGCATTATTGCTAGTAAATCCTCCTAGATACCATTTTGCATCTCCTATTAAGTTCTGTGCAGCTGCATTTAATCTCTTGGTATAATCATATACCCC
>CADBSQ010000135.1 GCA_902797415.1 uncultured Erysipelotrichaceae bacterium
GAATATTTATAAAAATCATCAAAACCTTTGAATTTATTACTAACCACATAAAATAAATCCTCTTCAGTACATATAAAGAAGCATGATAGTATAAATAGTAATGTTATATATAGTATAGTTAGTTTATTTTCTTTAAGTATTTTTTTCATAACTCCCCCTACTACAATAATTTTAGCATAAATCCAACAATTATGGTATAATTTTTTTAGTGATGTATATGAATAAGGAAAAGATTAGAAAAAGTATGCTGTTTTATGAAAGAAATTTAAGTAAATATGCATGCCGAGATAAAGATGCTATACGCTTAAAAAAAATGAAAGAAGATATTAGAACTAACTATATGAGAGATGCAGACAAAGTTCTTCATTCAAGATCATTTACAAGGTATATGGACAAAACCCAAGTATTCACAGGAACAGACAACGATAATATTACTAAGAGAATGCAACATGTTTTATTAGTTAGTAAAATCGGTAGAACCATCGGTAGAGCATTAAACTTAAATGAAGATTTAATTGAAGCTATCGCTCTTGGGCATGATATCGGTCATGTACCATTTGGTCATCCTGGCGAGGAAATATTAAACAGAATAAGTTTAAAACATTTAAATGAATACTTCTGTCACAACGTTCAAAGCGTAAGAGAACTGATGGTTCTTGAGAAGAATGGTCGAGGTTTAAATCTTTCAGTCCAGGTTTTAGATGGTATACTTTGTCATAATGGTGAAATTGAATTAGAAATTTATAAGCCTGATACCACTAAATCATTAAATCAATTTTTAGAAGAATATAATTCATGTTATAAAGACATAAAAACCAACTATAACATTAGACCTAAAACCATGGAAGGATGCGTAGTTAGAATCTCTGATTTAATCGCTTATCTTGGAAGAGATATAGAAGATGCTAAAGAGCTAGGTGTATTAAAAAAAGATATCCCAGATGATATAAAAAAAGTTCTCGGTGCAACTAATAAGGATATAGTCAACACTTTAATACTTGACATAATAGATAATAGTTTAGATAAACCGTATATTAAGATGAGTAAAAAAGTATTTGATGCTCTATCGAAACTAAAAAAGTTTAACTTTGAGAACATCTATTACAAGTCAAATACGGAAGAATCACTAGCAAATTATGAAGAAATATTTACTAAATTATTTGACTACTACTTAAAAGAATTTAATAATAAAGATTGTTCCATTAACAAAGTTTATCTAGATGGTATGACTGATGATTATATAAATAACACAAAAAAAGAAAGAATAATAATCGATTATATAGCTGGTATGACTGATGATTATATAAATGAAGAATATAGAAAGATGTGTGAAAATGAGAAAATTTGAAATAGTGAGTAATTACTTAGATAAAAACATTAATTTACCTAAAAGAGCAACTGCTCATTCTGCCGGTTATGATTTTGAAGCAGCAGAAACAATAAAACTTAAACCATTTAAAATCGGTGATAAACCATACTTTATTCCAACTGGTATAAAAGCAAAATTTCCTACAAATGAATACCTGATGCTAGCAAATAGAAGTAGTGGACCCAAAAGAGGATTAATTATGACAAATGGTATTGGCATTATAGACCATGATTTTTATAACAATCCAGAAAACGAGGGTCATATCCACTTTCAATTCATAAATATTTCTGATAAAGAAATAACCATTAACAAGGGTGATAGAATTGGACAAGGCATTTTTTGTAGATATTATAAAGTAGATAATGATGATCAAACAAAAAAAAGAACTGGAACCACAGGTTCAACTGGGATCTAGTTCTTTTTTTAAGTTATAAATTAAAATTGTTTAATAATTCTTTTCTTTTTTAGATATAAACTTAGAGCTGCGCTTGCTGTTCCAACAACTGATGCTGATATAGCATAATCTTCAATACCAGTTTGTGGATTAACCATGTTATCGGTATTGTTATTAGCTTCATTTTCACTTATCTTTTCCCAAACTGCATATAACTCTAAATCATCTTTTCCACAATACATGTAACCTTTAACAAATGTCGCATCTGGTGAAGTTGCATTTTTATCTTTGCTCCATCCTAGAAATTTGTAACCTTTTCTTACAGGTACTATATCAGATAGTGCTATACAACAATTATCTCCGTATCCGTAAGCTGTTTTTGGAGCATTTTCACCACCATTTGCATTATAAACGATTTTGTATGACTCAGTTACTCCAATTGTATTAATTATAGTAGTTTCAGTTTCCTTTACCTCAAAACCATACACATTTTCGTCTATCTTATAACCTATAGGTGCAACTTTTTCTTTTAAGTAGTAAAATCCAACTTTTAATTCAAGTAAATTAGATATACCATTAGAATTAACAATTAATTCTCCTACTTTTTGATTAGTTGTTTTATTAAATACTTCATAAACTGATCCTGAAACATCATAACATACAGCGTTATTATTTATTATAGTAGTTGCATTTTTAACAAGAATCACTTTTCCGTATCCACTTTTGTAGCTACTATGATTGTTAATAATTATATTTATTTCATTATTAATAATATTATAATTATTAGTTGTATTTACATTAATATTAATATTTGTATTATTATTTACTGTATTATTTGTTGTATTATTTATTGTAGTATTATTTGTTGTGTTATTAGTTGTATTATTATTCTCTTCTGATGGAGTTTGATTATTATTTTCTTCCTGATTTTTATTATCATCTTCTTTAGGTGTTTCCTTAGTTTTCTTAGCTAAATAAACAAATATTTGTGAGTTATCATCAGGTATAACAATATATGCGTTATAGTCTGTTGGTGTTTGCAAACTATCAATAGCATTCAAATATGATTTAACATCATTAATAAGTAATGAGTTTGCTGATCTTGACCAATTATATTTGTCACTTCCTAGATACTCACTGTAAGCCTTTGCTGCAGCTACATGAGTTAAAATCATTTCTCCGTCGGCATTAGATGTATTGTTATGTGACTTAGAAAAGATGCTACTAGAAACTTTACTGCTAGAATAACCATCTAAACCGTAATAAATACTTTTAAGAAGTCTATCAGAACTTACTTTTTGAATATTTGTATACGTTTTACCTGCTTTAGGTGCATCAAGAGATGGTGCAACACATGATGCTTCTGCTTTATTTCCTTCACTATCAGAAATATAAAATCTACTTTGTCCTAGTGTTCTACCTGGTAAAGCATAATTAAAGTTTGCATAGTTTACTTTGTCATGCTTAGAAACAATAGTAACACTAGTTGGATCTGCAGCATAAACATTACCAGCAAATAATGTTAGACAGATCAATAAAACTATTCTTTTAATTTTTTTCATTTTCTCTTCCCCCTGCATATAGAGCGTATTCTAACATATTTCTACAAAAAGTCAATAGATAATACACAAAAAAAAGACTAATAATTAAATTAGTCTACTAGTTCTAGACGAACCATTAATGCATCGTCTCCAACTCTTTCTTTAAGTTTTAGTATTCTAGTGTATCCACCATTTCTTTTTTCGTATTTTTTAGCAAGATCACTAAAAATGATATCAACAACTCTAGCATCATTATGTAAAAAAGCAAGAGCCTTTCTTCTAGAAACTAATGTACCTCTTTTTCCGTATGTAATCATCTTTTCGACCATACGACTAACTTCTTTAGCACGAGCTTGTGTTGTAACAACAAAACCCTCGGTAACAACAGTCTTAACTTGTCCAGCTAAAATGCTTCTTCTGATGTGAGTTTCTCTGTTTAACTTTCTCATAATATACTCTCACTTTCTACTATTCGTGGAACTTAAGTCCCATTTCATTCACTTTATCAATAACCTCTTTTAGAGATTTTTTACCTAAGTTACGGATTTTTGTAACTTCAGATTCTCTTTTATCGATAAGATCTTGTACAGTATTAATTTCTGCACGTTTTAAACAGTTGTAAGTACGTACTGAAAATTCAATTTCTTCGATTGGTGTTTCAAGAGTTTTAGTAATAATATCTACTTTCTTCTCTGCCATAACACCAGATTCATCAACTATTGAATTTAGATCCATAATTATATTCATGTGTTCAACAATTATCTTTCCTGATAAAGCCATTGCTTCCTCTGGACTTATTGAACCATTAGTATATACATGCATTATAAGTTTATCATAGTTCTCATTATGACCAACACGAGTTGGTTCAACTTCATAATATACTCTTTCAATTGGTGAGTATAAACTATCAATTGGAATTTGACCTAATTCTAATGAATCACCAAGTAACACTTTATTACGAGAAGCATCAACATAACCTCTACCACAACTAACAGTCATAGTCATATCAAGTTTTCCACCTTTAACAATTGTAGCGATTTCTTGATCTTTGTTAATTACTTCAAGGTCTTGATCTACTTCAAGATCTCCAGCAGTTACAACTCCTTCATTTTTTGCCACTAAATGAATTATTTTATCTTCACCTGTATGATTCTTAATTACAACATTTTTAAGATTTAAAACTATTCCTGTAACATCTTCTACGATTCCATCTATTTTTTGGAATTCATGCATTACTCCTTCAATTTTAACAGAAGTAATTGCACATCCAGGAAGTGAAGATAACATTACTCTTCTAATACTACTTCCTATAGTATGACCAAAACCTCTTTCAAGTGGTTCTAGTTCAAATTTTCCATAATTATTATTTTCAATATATTCTTTAATCTTATACTCTGGTTTTTCAAAATCTAAATTAATCATTAGTACCCCTCCTATTATTTTTTTCGTTTTGGTGGTCTACATCCATTATGTGGAATTGGTGTTACATCAATGATGGCAGTTATTGTTAGACCAGCAGTTTGAAGTGCACGAATTGCATTCTCTCTTCCTGCTCCTACACCTTTAACATAAACTTCTACTTTTTTAACTCCCATATCGAAGGCTGCTTTACCGCAAGCTTCAGCACTTAATCCAGCTGCATATGGTGTTTTCTTTTTAGAACCTTTATAACCAATAGAACCAGCTGATGCCCAGCTTATTACATTACCATTATTATCAGTAATTGATACGATAGTATTATTATAAGTTGAACTTATATGAGCCTGGCCTTCAACAATAGTTCTTTTTGTTTTCTTTTTTCTTCTATTATAAGCCATTATCTTTACCTCCTAAAGTATTATTTCTTTTTATTTGCAACAGTTGCTTTTTTACCGCCTCTACGAGTTCTTGCGTTACTTCTTGTGCTTTGTCCACGAACTGGTAATTTTTTCTTATGTCTTTGTCCTCTATAATCTCCTATTTCCATATGATATTTGATGTTCATTTGGACTTCTCTTCTAAGATCACCTTCAACAGTATATTTGTCTACTTCGCTTCTAAGTTTTGCAATTTCAGTATTATCAAGTTTTCCTATTCTCTTATTTTCGTCAACACCTGCATCTTTACAGATTTTTTTAGCTGTAGCAATTCCTATTCCATAAATATAAGTTAATCCAACAGGGACTTTCTTATTATCTGGTAACACTACATTTTTAATACGTGCCATATTCTATTCCTCCTATCCTTGTACTTGTTTGTGTTTTGGATTGATACAAATAACCATCACTTTGCCTCTTCTTTTAATTACCTTGCATTTTTCGCATATAGGCTTAACTGACGCTCTTACTTTCATTAGTATTACCTCCATTTTTTCTATATGTTATAAACCCACGTGTTACGTCATATGGTGATAATTTTACTGTTACGATATCACCTGGTAGAATACGTATAGTATTTTTGCGCATTTTACCAGAAACGTAGGCTTCGATAACAGTTTTTGTGTTTGAATTTTTATTCACATTTGTAAGTTCCACTTCATATATATCGTGATTGATTTTAAGAACTTTACCTTCTACTTCAATTTTAACTTCTTTTGCCATATTATATATTCTCTCCTGTTAAAATTTCATATCCATCCTTAGTAACAAGAACGGTATGTTCAAAGTGCGCACTAGGTTTTTTATCTCTAGTAACAATAGTCCAATTATTTGATAGTTCATATATGTATCTACTACCTAATGTTAACATAGGTTCTATTGCAATAACCATGTTTTCTTTTAGGATAACTCCTGTTCCATAGTTACCATAGTTTGGTACATCCGGTTCCTCATGTAAATCGATACCCACACCATGTCCAACTAGTTCTCTTATAACTCCTAGATTATGTTTCTTAGCATAATTCTCTATTTTTGAGCTAATATTACCAAGATGCGCTCCAGCTTTTACTTCCTTTATTCCTTCGAATAAAGCTCTTTCAGTGTGCTTTAATAGATATTCTTTTTCTTTATTAATTTTTCCACACGCTACAGTAACTGCTGCGTCTGAATGATATCCATTAAATTTAACACCGACATCAAGTGAAACAATATCACCATCTTTTAATATTCTTTCATCACCTATTCCGTGTACAACCTCTTCATTAACACTTATACAGATGTTTCCAGGGAAACCTCCATAATTTAAGAATCCAGGCTCGCCTCCTATACTTTTTATATATTCGCCTGCCTTAGTATCTATTTCTTTGGTTGTAACTCCAGGCTTAACAAGAGTTTTCAAATACTCTCTTGTTAAATAGTTTAAGTGTCCTGCCTTTCTCATTAATTCAATTTCACTATCTGTTTTTATAATAATCATTTTTTGATCTCATTTCTAACTTTTTCGTAGGTATTATTCTTATCGACAGTAACAAGAATACCTTTTTCTTTATAAAAATCAACAAGTGGTAGTGTATTTTTTTCATATGTTTTAAATCTTTTTTCAAAAGATTCTTCATTATCATCAATTCTTTTAACTAACTCTGTCCCACACTCATCACAAACGTTTTCAATTTTAGGTTTTCTAAAAAATATATTATAAGTTTCATGACAGTTAGGACAACTAACTCTACCAATTGCTCTCTTCAGACAAGTATCATAGTCTATATCAATAAAAATTACTAAATCAATTTTTTTATTAATCTTTTCAAATAACTCATCTAATTCTTTCGCTTGAGTTATACTTCTAGGAAAACCATCTAAAATGAACGGTTTATTATCCATTTCAAGAAGTTTTTTCTTTAATAGTGATAAAACTATTCGATCATCAACAAATTTTCCAACTTTCATGCATTTCTGCACCTGTTTACCAATTTCACTTTCTTCATCGATTTCTCTTATTAAATCACCTGTTGAAACATGTTCATAACCGAATTCATCTTCCAACTGTTCACCAATGGTTCCCTTACCACCCGCTGGGGGTGCTATAAAAAGTATATTTTTCATTTAACGCCTTCTTCTTCTTTTTATTGTTGTATAGTTTCTTGAAACAATACTACTTTCTAATTGTTTATATGTTTCAAGAGCAACACCTACTACGATTAAAAGTCCAGTACCACCAATTGTTACTGCACTGTCTAAACCTGTTATATTTGTAAATACTATAGGTAAAACGGCAAGAACAATTAATGCTAATGATCCAACAACAGTTAGTTTTGAAATACTGCTTCTTAAGAACTTACTAGTAGGTTCACCAGGCATAACTCCTGGTATATATGCATGAGCTTTATCTAAATTTTCAGCCATTTCCTCAGAATTCATTAACATTTTAGTATAGATATAACCAAATCCATATATTAATAGTACATAGATAATTAATCCAGTTGCAGAATAATAAGAAATATAATTTTCTACAAACTTTGTAAATGATTCCTTACCTAAGAATTCCGCAATAAATGATGGCATACCTATTATTGCACTAGCAAAGATTACCGGCATTACGTTTGCAGAGTTTAATTTAACTGGTAGATAAGATTTTTCTTTTCTATATGAGGTTGCTGTATAATTTGAATACTGTATAGGTATTCTTCTTTCAGCTTCCTGAACAAAGATTACACCGATTATTATAGCTAGGTAAAGAATAGTAAATCCAACCAAAGCTAGGATACCAAGCCATAACGCATAATCACCTGAAGTGATAAATGATTTATACGCAGTTATAAATATATTTGGTATTCCTTGTATGATACCAGCCATAATGAATAAACTTATACCGTTTCCTAAACCGTTCTTAGTGATTTGATCACCAAGCCATAATAGAAGTGCTGTACCCGCTGTCAAAACTAAAGCACTCTTAAGAATTTCATATGTTCCCCCAACATTTAAGAATGCATATGAGAACAATAATCCTTGAACAAACGCAAATATAATACCAAGGTATCTATTAATTTTATTTATTTTTTGTCTTCCAGAAGCGCCTTCTTCTTTAAGTTCTGTGAAGTAAGGTACGATATCCATTTGAAGTATTTGCGTAAGAATTGATGCGGTAATGTATGGCATTACTCCTAATGCAAAGATAGAAAAATTCTTTAAAGATTCTCCCGTCATTACATTTAGTAATTCCAAGAAACCTAAATTCTTAGTAATCCCTTTAGCGCCAGGAACAACAATATTTGTTCCTATAGAAAATAAAGCTAAAATTAATATAGTAAATAAAACTCTTTTTCTTAGGTCTTTGTTAGATGCATTAAACAAACCTTTTAGACGTTTAAACATCTAAATCACCTCAGCTTTTCCGCCTTTTTCTTCAATTTTGCTTACAGCTTTAGAAGAAAATCTGTGGGCTCTAATAGTAATTTTCTTTTCAAGTTCACCACTTGAAAGTACTTTAATACCATTTAGCTGTTTTTTAACTATACCTCTTTCTTTTAAAACCTCTGGAGTAACAACGTCTCCATCGTTAAATACATTTAAATCACTTAAATTGATAATAGCAAATTTCTTTTCAAATCTTTTGTTGCTAAAACCAAATTTAGGGATTCTTCTAAATAATGGAGTTTGTCCACCTTCAAACCAAGGTTTAATGCTTACTCCACTTCTAGATTTTTGACCCTTTTGGCCACGAGTGGAAGTTTTTCCCATTCCAGAACCAGGTCCTCTTCCAACTCTTTTACGTGTTTTTAGCTCTGGAGTTTTGTTTAAATTTTCTAGTTTCATTATAATTCCTCCACTT
Source organism: uncultured Erysipelotrichaceae bacterium (assembly GCA_902797415.1). GTDB lineage: Bacteria > Bacillota_I > Bacilli_A > RF39 > UBA660 > RUG11867. Next base: position 8,990 of record CADBSQ010000135.1, read on the forward strand.
TCTTTCCACGTAACTCAGCAATATGTTCTTTAGTTCTTAAATCTTTTAATGCTGAGATAGTAGCTTTTGCTACGTTTATTTTAGTGTTTGAACCTAAACTCTTTGATACAACATCTTTAACACCAGCAAGCTCTAAAATTATACGTGCAGTACCACCAGCGATAACACCAGTACCTGGTTTAGCACTTTTAAGTAAAACTTTAGCTCTTCCGCATTTACCTGTTACATCATGAGGAAGTGTTCTATTATCAACTAATGGAATCTTGATTAAATTATTTTTAGCAGCATTTTCTGCTTTTCTAATTGCATCTTGAACTTCCCCAGCTTTACCTGTTCCAATACCAACAAGTCCTTTTTTATTTCCTACAGCACAAACTACAGCGAATCTTAAGGTTCTACCGCCCTTTGTAACTTTTGTAACACGGTTAATACTAACTACTTGTGTATCAACAAAAGGTCCTTTTTCTCTTCTATTATTTCTTTTATTACGGTTATTAGATTTTTTAAATTCTTGTTTTTTAACTTCTTCGTTTGCCATAAGTCTCCTCCTAGAATTCTAGTCCTTTTTCTCTAGCAGCTTCAGCTAAAGCTTTAACTCTACCATGATAGTTATAGCCGCCTCTGTCAAATACAACAGTTTTAAGCTTAGCTTTTGCAGCCTCTTTAGCTATTTCTTCACCAACTTTTTTAGCTGCTTCAATGTTACTTCCATTTTTAAGTTTTAAAGAAACAGATGAAGCGCTTGCTAGAGTGATTCCTTTTGTATCATCAATAATTTGAGCA